>NZ_CP095848.1:0-242500 GCF_023101345.1 Hymenobacter sublimis | reverse complement strand
GTGCAAAAGTGGCGCTTCGAATTCAGTTCTCCAAACCCTGCTCACACTTTTTTCGTTAAAATTTGCTTCGTTGAACGCCTCGCGAGCGTTTTCTGCAGATTATCAACTGTTTGCTACCAACAATCTGTATTACATTTTACTGGCGTGGTCTCATCTTACCTGCTTTTGAGGAAAGGATTCATCAGAGAGAGGGAGTATTGGTCGTGCACGCGAAGCTTCATACTGACTGACCACCTGACCGAGGGCTGCTAAGAAGGGTAAACCAATGGACTCATACTCGTAGGCCCCATCATTGATTACACCATCCTTATTCACATACAAGACGGCGCTAAGCATGAACTCTGTATGCCGGGTAGAGTCAGCGAAGTACGCAACGTCGGCGAGGTAGCCATGTGACATGCCTACTACGTTGTATATATGCAAACCTGCTTGGGCCTCAGTCTTTCTGCTTCGACCGTAGTAGAGGTACTTCTTGTATGCGTCGAAATAGCTTGGAGCTCTGTAGGCAGTGTAGCCTGAACTGTGCGGAGTGTGGTGGAGGTAATAGCGCAGAAAGGCATAATCGGTGGTGGTGAGGTTGAAACGCCGTTGAGCGAGTACTGCTTCCGGAAACAAGATGACCTTGAGCATATTCGTAACATCTTGCAACGGCAGGTAATTGGCAGTAGTAAAATCGTATGGTTGCGGGATGATGCGGCCCCCGGCCTGATAGGCGCGGCCTTTCATTACGCGGCCTAACGGATGCGTCAACGGAACTCGACTCAGTGTAAGCGGCTGCTGGTAGCATACTTGGCCCGTATTTGGGTTTCGAAACTCAATAGGATTGGTGTATCGATTGGCCGCGGTATCACAGGGAGCAAAGCGTCGGACAATTCGGGCATCAGGATACCCTAGCTGGCGGAGACGAGCATTGAGCGGGCCCTGCCCCAGAAATTCATATAATCGGTTATAGGCCTGATTACGACTCACCAGTAGCATGCGCTTGATGTAGTTGCCGACGGTATTGATGCGGTCAGAATCAGGAGACACTATATAAGGAGCAGCCGTCTGGCAACGAAAGCCCACGCCGGTGGCCATTGGGGAGCGACGAGACAAGCCCGGTTGCTGCAGTTGATTTAACTTTTCGAGAGCTAAAGCGGCGGTGGGTAGCTTAACTAGACTAGCCGGATTGAAATACCGGCCGGCATCAAGGCGAAAGTTGTGCTGAACGAAATAAGGCCGCTGTTGAGCATCTCGGTTTATTTGTGTGTAAATGATCTGTAACTCGTAGTTGGCGGCGCGCTGTACCACTGGCCGCAGACGCGAATCGGAGTTCAGCAAACTATCTAGCAAGCGGCTGTTCGCAACTGGAGTTACAGCGGGCAGAGGCAATACAGAATGCTGATCCTTATTGGATGTCAAGCGCAGCAATGCTGCTATGATGGGAATGAGAATGATGTGCATCATATAATAAGGTAGCAAAAGGCCTCTCCCCTACCCCAAGCAGTACCTGTCATGTGTGCTTTAACGCAACCGGCGAGCCGCATCTATATGATACGGCTCG
Organism: Hymenobacter sublimis; assembly: GCF_023101345.1. Taxonomy (NCBI): domain Bacteria; kingdom Pseudomonadati; phylum Bacteroidota; class Cytophagia; order Cytophagales; family Hymenobacteraceae; genus Hymenobacter; species Hymenobacter sublimis. The sequence goes on along the minus strand of NZ_CP095848.1, from coordinate 240,957 downwards.
CCGGTTGCTGATTTTATAACGAGTTATTGAACAGTAGTTGTCCGGTGGGCTAGCAAAAGGTTGGAATTGTTTTGACGCCAGTTGTAGCCCGTGCCAAACGGTAGGGGGCGCGGGCGGTTGGCTGAGTCAGTGTAGGCAGTCGTCAGTTCGGGCTGGTAGTGTTTGGCGAAGAGGTTGATAGGACGCTTATAGGTCCCGTAGAAGGTAAACTGCCAATCGGTGGCAGGACGGAAGTACTTCATGGCAATGCCTGAATCGTCCTGGAGCACGTAGTTGCTGCGTGCTAAAATCAGATTGCGGACTTTGCTGAAGTAAGGCTTGTGCATCAGATACGTAGCCGACTTTACGTAGGTGGTGAGCGGCCCTAGTGTTTGGACGTATTTGAGGGCGGCTTCCTTGGTAACTCCTAGCTTCCAGTCGCTGAGGTCGGCGGAGAGGTAGACCACCTTTTTCGGCTGGCCCTGCGCAGTACGCAGCTGTACTTCAACCCCGGGTACCACTTTCAAACCAGGCCGTCGAATCGTAGCGGTGTCGGCTTCTACTACCTCGCCCTCCGCAGTGAGCTGGATATAGCGCACAGCTTCTACTTGGTGATTGGTACGCGTGGCGAACAGCAGCAGCAGCGGCAAGGCTCCGTCGAGTTCAACCGACTTCAGATCAACGGCCATGTCGTTCGTGCGGAAAAAGCTGAAGTTGAGCACCGACCAAAGCGACGCTTTCAGGGCCGTAAACAGCTTGGGATTTTCTAGGGTAGTAGGGCGCGGCACGGTACCAACGGGCTCCAGGCCCATCAGTACGTAGGTCTGGCTACCGGGAAACATCGTCGTGACGTTGAGAAAATCGGGGCCGCTGAAGGGGTAGAAGATGGTAGGACTGGTGGCCCGCACCGAGTCCAGCTCCGTTTGAGCCCAAGCTTCAATCTTGGCCGTGCGGGTAGTGTGGTAGTTGGTCCAGCTCTGGGCGGCGGCGGCGGCGTAGGCCTGCCAGGCGGGCTGGGCTGTGAGGGGCCGCAAGTTGCCAGCGCGGCTGGTAGGTAGTCCTGCTAGGTAGGCGGCCACATCGTGGGTAGCGGAAGTGTCGGAGGCAGCGGGTTTGGGGGCAGCTGGTAGGGTTGCAACCGTATCGGTGGGGGTAGCGGCTGGCTGCTCAGTGGTGCTTGGTTTTTTATCGGAGCAGGAAGCCAAAACGGCCAGCATAGCCGGCATGATAAGCCGGGCGACGGAAAAACGCATAGGTGCTAGGAGTTGGAAAGGCCCGAAAGGTAGAAAATGTAGGGCGGAGCTTTCTACACCTAAAGCTTCTCTCCGCACCGCCAGCAGTACTCTGCCTCGGGCCGGTGTTCCGTGGCTTGGCACACATGGCAAATAACCTGCTTGTAAGTAGGCGGCGAAGAAGCCGGAGTAGCCGGCGTTGCCATCTGGGCCGATACAATCCCTGTGGGCACGGCAATAATGGCATAGCCCAGAATCATGAGCACAGAGGCCAAGCTTTGCCCGAGCACCGTTACGGGTGAAATGTCGCCGTAGCCCACGGTTGTAAGCGTAACAATAGCCCAATAAATGCTCTTTGGAATACTGGTAAAGCCATTTTGACCACCTTCAACCACGTACATCAGGGTACCTATCACGACTACCAGTGTCAAGACAGCCGTCAGGAATACCAAAATTTTAAAGCGGCTGGCTTTGAGGGCCCGTACGATAAATTCTCCCTCACCTACGAAGCGGCCTAACTTAAAAATGCGGAATACACGCAGTAGCCGCAACGTGCGGATCGTTAGTAGGTATTGGCTTCCTGGTAGTACCAGACTAACCAGGGTAGGCGCAATCGACAGAAAATCGATGATGCCCAACAGACTTAGGGCATAGGTGAGCGGGCGGCGCACTACCACTAAACGGGCAATGTATTCGGTTAGGAACAGCACGGTGAAGGCCCATTCCACCGCCCGAAGGTAGGGGCCATACTGGGCATTGATGCTCCGTACGCTCTCGAGCATGACCACAACTACACTCAGCAAAATAGCCCACAGCAGCGCAATATCGAAGGTTCGTCCGGCGGGCGTATCGGCTTCAAAAATGACGCTGTAGGCTTTCTGCTTCCAGCCAGGAGCTGCTTGGGGCGGGCGTGTTTCCATACCGTATAAAACTCAGCTTACGGCCGGGAAGCGGGTTGGGGTTGAGCTGAAAAGCGCTTTCCCACGAAGTATAGCACCAGTCCTACGGCCAACGTGGCTACTCCGTACACCGTCTCCTGGGGGTTGCGCTGGGCAATGAAACGGAGCGTCCAGCCATTGAGTAGCAGAAACAGCAGGGGCGTAACGGGGTAGCCCCAGGCCCGGTAAGGCCGGGACAGCCCGGGCTGGCGCCACCGCAGAATGAACAGGCCTAGCACCGTCAGAAACGTAAACAGGCTTAGAACAAAGCCAGCGTACAGCAGCACTTGCTCGAAAGTGGCCGTCAGGATAAAGAGAATGGTCAAAGCGGTCTGAAACAGGGTAGCTCGCACCGGAATACCCGCCGAGCTTAACTGGGCCAGTGGCCGAAGTGCGGGTAGGTCCTCCCCCATCACCTGCAGAATACGCGGACCGGCAAATATCATGGAGCTTACCGTAGACACTAACAGAACAGCAATGGCTCCGCCCATAAGTCGGCCCGCAGTGTCCCCGAACAAGTGGCTAGCCACAACAAAACCGACTTCGAGCTGGCCACTAATCTTGGACAGGGGAGTTGAGTAGAGAAAAACGAAATTCAGCCCTACATATAAAAGGAGTACGAGGCTGGTACCGAGCAACAAGATGCGGGGCAGATTACGCTGGGGTTGCTCTACTTCGCCCGTAAGGTAAACGGCCGCGTTCCAGCCTGAATAAGCATAGGACACATACACCAACGATACGGCAAAAGCCGGGCTTAGCAGCTGCTGCCAGTCGGCGGCCCCATGAGGCGCAAAGTGCAGGGGCTGAGGCTGGGCCACCAGCAGGCCTACCCCAATAAACCCAGCCAACACCAACACTTTTATGGTCGTTATAACTACCTGCAAGCGGCTCCCGGCCCGTCGGCTCGTTATGTGCACCGTCGCTAATATGAGCACGACAACTACTGACAAAGCGGAAGGCGAAACCGTAGGCCATACGCTTTGAGCGTAACGGCCCAGGGCCATGGCTGCCAAGGCAGTAGGCGCGGCAAACCCTACCGTGGCCGAAACCCAGCCCGATAGAAACCCCAGCGCCGGGTGATAAATACGCGAGAGGTAGTGGTACTCGCCGCCGGAGCGGGGCATAGCGGCTGCTAGCTCCCCATAGCTCAAGGCCCCGCACAGGGCAATAATGCCCCCTACGGCCCACAACATCAGCAGCGCAAAACCACTCTTGATGTCCAGCACCTGAAAGCCGAGGCTAGTGAACACGCCAGTACCTACCATACTAGCCACTACAATGGCTATGCCCGTCAGAACACTGATTTTATATGAGCCAGAAGGATTGGGTGCGGGCATATGAGCAGGGTTAAGAAGCCAAAGATGCACAATGTGCCCCCTGCATCAGTTCGCAGCCTGAGTTTTAGCCACTGCGAAAGTGCTGCGTTCCGCTGCATAACTGGCCCATACCTGCCAAGCATACAGCTACCCTTTAGCGTCCGTAACTTCCACCCCACCGCGGGTGGTAAGTGCTTCCGTTGAGGTGTCGCTTACTTCTACATCCAAATTGCAAGGCTAAGTTGGTATAGAAGTAACATGAAAAGAGCCCACTTGCCGGGCAAATGGGCTCTTTTCAGTAAAAATCAACCGCTAAACTTCGCGTAAGCCGAGGCTACACTTTCGGGCGCTTGTATAGCGGCACAGTACTGCACGGCTCCCCGTACATAACGCTGCTGACAACGGGTAGCAGCTTCTGCATGATGGCCACGTAGGCGTAAGTTGGCACGGGTTTCTCGCCGCAGCCCTTTACTACCACTTTTGCGTCGTGGTACTGCTCCACGTCGATAGCCGCAATGGCTTCGTGGAATAGCTCCTGCTCCAAGGCCTCTAGGTTACCAAATACGTAGCGATGCGCGTGCTTTTGCAGCTTGGTTGCCAACAACATATAGGCCCACGTGGGCACAATAGCGTCAGCGGAACAGATAATAGCTACGTTCTTTCCGTCGTACTGGCTCCAGTCGTGGGTTTTGATAAACTCGCGGAAATCCTTTTCGCGCAGCATCAGCCCGTGAAACAGATTTTCCTTGATATCATATACCACCCGCTCCCCTGGGTGAATAAACTCTTCGAGGTTAAGGGTAGTAAGGGCGCTTTGCGCCACGCGGTTGATAAATTCTTCCATGCTCAGCGCCGCAGCAGCAGCGAATTAGTAAGATGTCGTTCCCTATGATTGCAACAGCGTAGTGGTACCTCTACAAGCCGGCTTTGTTCTTTGGAGTTGTGGTATAGACTTCCTTCAAATAAAACGGCTCATAGTAAGCTACGTTCTGAAACTCCTGGCGCTGGTAAGCTGCTACTCCCAGGGCGCCTACCGCTATGGCTGAGGGCTCAATGCCTGGCAAGAAACCAGCTCGGGCATTGTTAGCCACCAGCGGATAAAATTTCGTGGCTCCGCTACCAAAGAACAACAAGGAGTGGTGGGCTAAATGTTCGGCCAAGGCGGTTTCGTCTAGCACCAAGGGGGTAGGTGCCAGTACCTCGGCGCCATCGTGGCGGTAGAGGGCCGTGTACACTTCCATCCGGCGGGCATCCAGCATGGGGCAGTATAGGTACTGCTCGGGCTGGGCGGTGTACGTAGCTACTTGGTGCGCCAGGCTTTGCAAGGTGCTCACGGCCAGTAGCGGAATATCCAGGGCATAGCACAGCCCCTTGGCCGCCGCCGCCCCAATGCGCAGCCCGGTGTAGGAGCCCGGCCCGTCGGAAACGGCCACTGCTGCCACATCCTGCAGGGTGTGCAGGGTATTTTCCAGCAGCTGGTTCACGAGCACACTCAGGTGCGAGGAGTGCGACTTTTCCAGACGCAGTTCCGATTGGCCGACCAATGTACCATCCGCCACGCGGTGCAAGGCAACGGAGCAAACTGGTGAGGACGTTTCCAAGGAGAGCAGCAAGGTAGGCATAAGACAAAGGTACGGCGGCTCTTGGGAAGCGTACTACAGTGCTTGCTCATCAGCGCCTATCCGCCGCAAGGCACGCTCTTCCCACTGCTTCTCTTCCCATAGCTTATTCAGGCGGGGCTGTATAAACCACACTCCGACTGGCCAGAAAAAGCAAAGCAGAAAGCCTTTTATAGCTTGAGCAGCATCAGGACGGCGGCCTGTTTGACTAGCATAAAGCAGGGAGCCAGGAAACCAATGCATGTGTAAGTAGGCAAAGGCAACATAAAAGAAGATCAAACCACCAACCCCATCGGCATGCCAACTCGTTGTTGAAATATGAAAGTGAGGATCTTCGGTTGCTACGCTGTAGCCCCATGCGCCCAGGACTAGAAAGGCATTGAATAGAAACCAGTTCATATTATACCCTTCCTGCTTAGGACGAAGCTGCATCAACTCATTCGACTGCAGGATCAACCATACTATTAAGGAGAAGGCGCCCAAAAAATCCAGCACACTATCCAGAAAGAGGTCTTCCGTGTACCAGGATAGAAAGTGAGGAATAAGCAAGCACAAGAATACCTGCCAATGTTTGGCACGTAGTACAACGTCGTTCATCTTACTTCAACATAACATAGAAAAAGCAGCCCCAAGATGAGGCTGCTTTTTCTATTTACAATTCCAAGACACCTATTTGCCGCCAGCCGTGCTGCGCTTGGCTTCAGGGCGGGTTTTGGCTTCTACGGTGCCGGGCTTTAGCAAAGCTGAGTAGCGCGGCTGGTCATTGAGCACGTTCAGGGCCATCAGGATGTTGGGGTCATCGTCGAAGCTGGCTTCCACGCTACCCTTCTGGAAGTAGTAGCGTGACACAATTTCCTGCTCCAGCAACTCCCGAATTTCTGGCTTGAAGCGCATCAGGTCGTTGGCCTTGTTGGTCGTCACCTTTTTGCGCATGCCTTCTAGCTCGGTTTTCACGTCCTCGTAGTGCTTTTCCTCCTTTACTTTTTTGGTGAGGTCAGCCAACGCTTTTTCCGCGTCGGTGCTGTAGCTGATGTCCTTGCCTTTGAGGTAGTCTATAAACTTCTGGTAGTCGGCGTCGGTGAGCTTGAACTGGCGCGCAGCGGCAATGGTCGGGTGCTCGGCGCGGTAGCGGGTAGCGTAGTCGAAGAGGTAGCTTTTCTGGAGCAGCACGCGGGTGATGTCGGCTATTTCGCGGTCCTGCACTTCCACGTCGGGCGCTACGCCGCCGCCGTCGTATACGGTGCGACCGGCCACGGTTTTGAAGGCCGTGCGCAAGGAGTCGGGCACTTTACCCAAGGTGCCATCATCGGCGCGGTGGGTGTAGTCGATTTCCTGAATGCACCGGCCGCTGGGGATATAGTACTTAGCGGTGGTTACTTTCAGCTGGGAGTTGTAGCTCAGGGGCCGGGTGGCTTGCACCAGCCCCTTGCCGAAGGTACGCTCCCCTACCAGCACGGCCCGGTCGTAGTCCTGTAGCACGCCCGAAACAATTTCCGAAGCCGAGGCAGAGCGGTTGCTGGTAATGACAACCATCGGAATTTGGGTATCCAACGGCGCATCCAAGGCTTTATAGGTTTTATTCCAGTCGGATACCTTGCCCTTAGTGCTCACGATGTCTTTGCCCTTGTCCACGAACAGGTTGGAGATATTCACGGCCTCGTTGAGCAAGCCGCCGGGGTTGTCCCGGATATCAAAGACGAGCTTTTTGGCGCCTTGCTCCTTGAGCTTGGCTACCGCTAAGCGCACTTCCTTACCTGCATCCACGGTAAAACCCGAGAGTTGAAAGTAGCCAATTTCGGGCGTCAGCATGCCGTAGTACGGTACATTGTCGACCTGAATTTTGTCGCGGGTAATGTTGACTTCCACCGGGGCTTCCTGGCCGTAGCGCGTCACCATTAGCTTCACCTGGGAGTTAGCTTGGCCCTTGAGCAGTTTGCTGATATCGGAGTTGGACTTCTTCTCCACCGTCACGCCGTTGATGCTCAGAATTTCATCACCGGGCAGCAGACCCGCCTTTTGGGCAGGATAGCCCTCGTAAGCTGCCTGCACTACCGTTCTGCCGCTACGCTTCACGACTACCGCCCCAATCCCGCCGTACTGGCCGGTGGTCATGGTGCGAAAGTCCTCAATATCGTCCTCGGGAATATAGTTGGTGTAGGGGTCCAGGGACTTGAGCATGGCGTCAATCCCGGTTTTCACCAGCTTAGCCGGCGGCACCTCATCAACATAGTAGGTATTCACCTCCTTGAAGAGGGTAGCGAAAATGTCGAGGTTCTTAGCAATTTCGAAATACCGCTCGTTGTCAGAGGCCGGGCGGAAGGATACGAGCAGCGCAGCGCCGCCAAGCAGGGCAACAGCTGCCAAGGATTTTTTACGCATATACGGGGCTGAAATCAACTAAACGACCCTACAGTGTGCCTCGCTTCCGGCTTGCTGTTTCTACCATGAACAGCCGGAGGACAAGTCATTTGTACCTAAGAACCGGCGACTCGCGAAGGAGTTGCACCGGCTTCGGTGAGCAAACGCTCTAGCCCTGAAATTAATTTTTTTTCAACCAGCGTGAAAGGCTTTTTTTCCTTGCCCGTGTAGATAATCGCCAATCGCCCGAGGCAGTGGCCTCCTTCGGCTTCCAGCAGCCGGTATTTGTTGAGGCGGTAAGCCTCGCGCAGCAGGCGCTTAAGGTAGTTGCGGTCAACGGCGCGCTTAAAGCTGCGCTTACTTACGCTGACCAGCACCTGTGGCGGCGCGGTAGTAGGTGTTTCCGTGGGCAACCAGATCAGCCGCAAGGGGTATAAACCAAAAGAAGAACCCCGGCCGAAAAGCTCTTCAATGAGCTTTTTGCGACACAGATGTTCTTCTTTCGGAAACGAATAGGAGCGCCCGCCAGGCGTAGAATCCATGGACTCAGACTCAGAGAGCGGCGACTGCACAGAAGCCGGCAGCGGCTTAGCGCTTATGACGACCTTCGTCGGATACGGTCAGGCGCTTGCGGCCTTTGGCACGACGACGAGCGATTACGCTGCGGCCGTTAGCGGACTCCATGCGCGAGCGGAATCCGTGCTTGTTGCGGCGCTTGCGCTGCGAGGGCTGAAAAGTACGTTTCATGGTATTGTTAAGTGACTCAGTAACAGGTAAGGCCGGCAAAGGTAAGGGGTTGAATCGGAAAAGACAATGCTTTCCCGCGCTTTTTCCTTTCTGACAAAGTGGATTTTACCGGAAATGGCCTGACGGAATGCTGGTTGTTTTCCGCCTGCAGCCGTATGAAAACCACGGGTATCCGCCCCGCAAATTCGTAGCTTTACGTTCAGGTTTACCGGCCCTTGCCGCCGTCCGCGCTTCCATGATTCACTACCACGTCTCGTTCGAGAACCCGCTTACCTTCTACGTTCAAATTCAAATGACCTTTGAGGTAGCCCAAGACGCTACTTCGGAGTTGGAACTACAGCTGCCAGCGTGGCGGCCCGGACGGTATGAGCTGCAGAACTTCGCCCAGAAGCTTCAGCACGTAGTCATTGAAGATGCAGCCTCCGGCGAATCCCTTTCTTCCCGCAAAATCACCAAAGACCGGTGGCAGGTAGCAGAGGCCGCCGGCCGCACCGTGCGGGTGCGCTATAACTTTTACGCCCACCAAATGGACGCCGGCGGCTCCTGGCTCGACGAAGGCCAGCTCTACCTGAACCCCGTGCAGGGCTTTATGTACGTGGAGGGCCGGCAGCAGGAAACCTGTCAACTATTGCTAGACCTGCCGGAAGGCTGGCAAATTGCTTGCGGCCTCCCCCAAAGTGGCCCTAACACGTTGCAAGCGCAGAGCTTCGACCATCTCGCCGACTCGCCCCTCATTGCCAGCCCTACCCTGCAGTATCGTAACTACGAGGTAAACGGATTGCCCTTTTACATCTGGATTCAGGGTGACTGCCCCGTGGACTGGAAGCGCGTGGTAGAGGATTTTCGGGCGTTTAGCGCCGAGCAGCTGGCTCTGTTTGGCTCGTTCCCGGCCCAGGACTACCACTTCCTGAATCAGATTCTGCCCTATAAGCACTACCACGGCGTGGAGCACTTGAACTCCACGGTCATTACCCTGGGCCCGGCCGAGTTGCTGATGACGGAAGGACTCTATAAGGAGTTTCTGGGGGTAAGCTGCCATGAGCTGTTCCATGCCTGGAACATCAAGAGCATCCGGCCCGCCGAAATGCAGCCTTACGACTATGCTCGGGAAAACTACTTCCGCACCTGCTTTATTGCGGAAGGCATCACCACGTATTACGGTGAGTACCTGCTGGCCCGCGCTGGAGTCCGTACTACGGAGCAGTATTTCCAGGAGTTGAACACGGTGTTGCGCAAGCACTACGACGACTACGGCCGCTACCACCTCTCCGTGGCCGATGCTAGCATGGACCTCTGGCTCGATGGCTATAAACCCGGCATCCCCGACCGCAAGGTGTCAGTATACCACAAAGGCGCGCTGGTGGCTTTGCTGCTGGATTTGACGCTGCGCCAGCTTTCCGGCCACAAGCGCAGCCTCGATGACGTGATGCAACGGCTGTGGGAAGAGTTCGGAAAAACCGGCGTGGGCTACACGGAGGAAGACTACCTCCGCATCGTGAAGGAAGTAGCTGGGCGCGATATGCAGGCCTATTTCGACAAGTTCATTTACGGCACGGCCCCGCTGGAAGAACCCCTGAACCGGGTGTTAGGCTTTGTGGGCTGTCGCCTTCGACTCGACGAAAATTTGTCGGTTTCGGAGGGTACGTATGGCTTCCGGACGGTAGTGAAAAACGAACGCACGGAAGTCACGGATATTCTGCCAGATTCGCCCGCGGCGCTTAGCCTGACGGTTGACGATGAGGTTATAGCCGTAAATGGCCGGCGCGTGGATATGAACCTGCAAAACCTGCTCAGTGACGGCGCCGACCACCACGAAATTACCGTATTCCGGCAGAATCGTTTGCTAACTGTACCGTTGGTTGCAGATCCGGCCCACCGGTTCTGGCAGAAGGTAACGGTAGAAAAACTGGCCGCCCCTACCCCCGAGCAACAGGCGAGCTTTAAGCAGTGGCTGAAACAGGATTTTTAAGGTAATACCCTTTTCAGAGCCTTGCTTGCCGATCAGCTAGTCACTTGCCTTCTTACGCAGCCTCCGCACTTTTCACCCCAGAATATTTCGCATAATCAGTGCTTGGCGGAACTCCCTGCACGCGTTTTCTTTTTCGCTCTTTGTCCACCAGACCTCGCGCATTTCGAATCAAGCCTACCCCTATCATGTTTCGGTTTCGTACCGTGGCGGCCGTGTTGCCGCTAGCCATGGCTTTGCCGGCTTGTTCACTGCGGATGCAACCGGCTGAGAAGCCGCGCCCGGGCATTGCAGTACCGCCACTACCCGCGCCAAAGCCCCCACGCATCTACCGCCTCGAGCATCTGGATACGCTGGTGCAAGTGCCCGGCCGCGTGCTGCGCATTTACCCGGCGGCCCGGCCCGTGTATGAGCGGCTGCCCAGCCCGCACTGGGTTTTGCCGCAAGCGGCCTCGGCAGCCGAAGAAGAGTCGTTTCTGGACTTTGCCGCTGAGGAAAAGCGGCGGCTACTAAAGGCTGGACCGCGAGTATTTCGGAAAGGCCGGGCTTTGTACTTACGCCCCACAGCCAGCCGGGAAGTTCGTTTGGTAAACAACCCGGTAGAAGATGAGCGTAACGTTGCCTACGAATACCTAGCCACTCTTCCCGAAATAAAGCAGTGGCTGGTATCGGTGCACCTGTACGAAGGCGGCTACTATATGCTGATTGACCAGCGCACAGGCCACCGCACCCAACTCATGGCCCCACCCGTTATTGCGCCCGATGGGCAGCATTTTGTGTGCGGCAACTCCGACGTCCTCGCCCGCTTCGAGCCCAGCGGTCTGCAACTCTGGTCCATGAATGATGGGGTACCCCATTTGCTGTGGGAGCGACAAACAGAATGGGGGTGCACGCAGCCCCGCTGGCTCGACAACAAAACTATTCTCTTTGAGCAGGACTTCTTTGATAAGGGCGACGTAGACACCCGCGTAGTACGACTTAAAGTAATTCCGTAGCGCCATTACGCGCATATGCTCTTATACACCAAACGGCCTTCCTGAAGTATATCAGGAAGGCCGTTTGGTGTATACTCGTAATTATTTCTGCTTTTGTTGGCTGGGGTTCGGGTTGTGGCGAGGCTTATTTGCTTGCGTGGTCCGCTCCTGCTCACTGTCGCCACCGCCGGGCGCATTATTGCGGGTGTGGTTGCCCGCCTCATTGAGGCCATTCTGGTTGTCGTTTTGCACCTGAGTACCGCCGGACTGTCCGCGCGTATCGGGGTCAACTGAGGGAGCGTGCTGCAGGGCATCGGGGCCCATGGCCGAGTCGCTTTTTTGATTCGAGGCTGGGGAATCTTTTTTATGCTTAGACATGGCAGTAGAGGCTAAGAGTACGTGAACAATCTGCCTTCTTTTACCCAGCCAGTACCCGTAGGGTTGTAAAAAAAGAGCGGACTTTTCGCAAGCTAAACAGTAGGCAAACCGAACTCTTACGCTCTATTCACCTACTGTTTACTTGCGAAAAGTCCGCTGTAAACACTCCGCTGGGAGGTTACTTAGTCAGCCTTTTTGCCCGGCCCTCGCTGGTTACCATCTACCGACATGGGCTGGTTACCCTGCGGATTGTTGCGAATGGGCGTGGTTTTGCGGGGCTCATTGCCACTGGAGTTGCCGTCGGTGGTATTGCCGTGCGCCGATACGTTGCTCACGTTGGGGTTCTGCACCTGGGTGCTTTTCTTCTTGGTATTCGCAGCCGGATTAACCGAGGTTTGCTCGTTGGTCAGGTCGGTTTGTTTTTTGCTCATGCTCATGGCCGTAGGGGGTTACGGGTGAATAGATAGAGCATGTACCTCATCAGTAGCTGGCAGGTTACGGTAAAATTAGGGCCACGCAAAAGCCCTGGCCGCTACTAGCAACCAGGGCTTGCTACCGTTGTCGGTGAATATTGCGCGAACCGGGTCGCTTTACTGGGCCACCGCCGAAGCCGGCACAACGGCCACTAAGTCGGCAAATTGCTGCTCGCGGGCTTCAATTTCTTCTTGGGTTAGGTTCAGCAGGCGCTCCGTGCCAAACTTCTCCACGCAGAACGAAGCCATGGCCGAACCGTGAATCACGGCGCGTTTCATATTGTCGAAGCTGATGTCATCGGTAGCGGCCAAGTGACCGATAAAGCCGCCCGCGAAAGTATCCCCGGCGCCGGTCGGGTCGAATACCTCTTCCAAGGGTAGGGCCGGTGCGTAGAACACCTTGTTTTTGTGGAAAAGCAAAGCGCCGTGTTCCCCTTTTTTGATAATGAGGTACTTCGGCCCCATAGCCATGATAATTTTGGCGGCTTTCACCAACGAGTGCACCCCAGACAGTTGCCGTGCTTCCTCATCGTTGATGCTGAGCACGTCCACCATCTCAATGGTCGTTTTCAGCTCATCCATGGCCACGTCCATCCAGAAGTTCATCGTGTCCATCACGATAAGCTTGGGCCGATTCACGAGGCGCTGAATCACGAGGCGCTGAATTTGGGGCGTTAAGTTGCCCAGCATCAGATACTTGCAATCCTGGTAGGAATCGGGGATAATCGGGTCGAAATCAGCCAGCACGTTCAGTTCCGTTACCAGCGTCTCGCGCGAGTTCAGGTCGTTGGAGTACTTGCCTGACCAGAAAAACGACTTCTCTCCTTCCTTGATCTGCAGGCCTTCCGTATCCACGCCGTGCTCCTGAAGCAACAAAATATCCGACTGCGGGAAATCGTCGCCAACTACTGCCACTACCTTCACAGGCTTGACGGAATAGGAGGCCGATAGGCCGATGTAGGTAGCGGCGCCGCCTACAATTTTGTCGGTTTTGCCGAAGGGCGTTTCCAGGGCGTCGAAGGCCACCGTGCCGATAACAACCAGACTCATAGATCAGAGGGGGAAAAGTGGTTCATGTACTATTATTACTGCTCCGCAACGTTGCTCAAGCCGAAATCCTTCCGCAACACGGTAAAAACACCCAGGAGTGAGCCACCAGGGCAAATAAAAAAGGTCTCTACCGAGACGGAGAGACCTTTTTTGACAGTGGGTAAATAATGGGGCTCGAACCCACGACCTTCGGAATCACAATCCGACGCTCTAACCAGCTGAGCTATATCTACCGTGTGGAGTATTGTGTCACAAAAGTAGCGGGTGCCGGGTTATTTGCAAACGATTTGGCGAGATTTTTCTTCTAAACCCAGAAGTAATAGGTCGGCGACTTCCTCGGTCCGGCGGCTTTAAATGGCCGGAACGCGGGTAGCCAGCGGCAAATCAGCCCACTAATTACTGCTCCGAGAGCTACCTTATTTCTGAACCTCCACTGCGGGGCAGAATACCCGCCGCCCGGATTACCCGTACCTTTGGGGCTCGTAATACCCTTTTGCCATGTCTGATACGCCGCAGCCCGTTTCCTTTGCCGACTTTAAGCTCAACAAGCAGCTCCTGACCGCCGTGGCGGAAGCAGGCTTTGAGCACCCTACCCCCGTGCAGGAGCAGACGATTCCGTTGCTGCTGGCCGGCCACGATGTGCTCGGCATCGCCCAGACGGGGACGGGCAAAACTGCCGCCTTCGGCCTACCCCTGCTGATGAAGGTAAAATATGCCCAGGGCACTCACCCACGGGCACTTATTCTGGCGCCTACCCGGGAGCTAGCCATGCAACTGGAGGCCCACCTGAAGAAGCTGGCTACCTACACCGACCTGCGCATTTTTGCTATTTACGGGGGCCTGGGGCCGAAAACGCAAATTGAAACCATTGCCCAAGGCGTAGATATTCTGATTGCCACCCCCGGCCGCCTGATGGAAATTTACCTGCGCGGCGACTTAGTGCTAAAGGAGCTGAAAACTTTGGTGCTAGATGAGGCCGACAAAATGATGGACATGGGCTTTATGCCCCAAATCCGGCGCATTCTGGAGGTAATTCCGCGCAAACGCCAGAACGTGCTGTTCTCGGCTACCATGCCCGAGAAAGTAACTACCCTTAGCGAGGAGTTCCTGGAGTTTCCGGTGCGGGTAGAGGTTACGCCGGCCGCTACCTCGGCCCAGAACGTTACCCAGAGCTTATACGAAGTACCCAACCTGATTACCAAGATCAACCTGCTAGAGTACCTGTTTCTGGACTGGGACACCTTCAGTCGGGTTATGATTTTTACCCGCACTAAGGAGCACGCCGAAAACGTAGCCAGCTTTCTGCAACGCAAAGCGCACGGCGAGGTGCGAGCCATTCACGGCAACAAGGGCCAGAATGTGCGCATCAACGCCATGGAGGCTTTCAAAGCGGGTGATGTGCGGTTCCTGGTAGCTACCGACGTAGCGGCCCGCGGCATCGACGTGCCGCAGGTAAGCCACGTTATCAATTTCGACGTGCCGCTGGTGTACGACGACTACGTGCACCGCATTGGCCGCACGGGGCGCGCCCAGCACACGGGCGCCGCCATTACCTTCGCCAATGAGGCGGAAATGCACCACATGCACCAAATTGAGGAGCTAATCCGGCAGCAGATTCCGGTGTTGCCCCTTCCGCCGGAGGTAGTTATCGCCAAAACTTCCTTTGAGGAGCAGCAGGGCATGGACCGGGAGAAAGATGAGCGGCGCAAGCGCGAAGACCCCAACTTCAAAGGTGCCTTCCACGAGCGCAAAGAGTGGATCAAGCCCGGCGTTACGATTGACAAGCGCACGGGCCGCGAGTTTGTAGCCGGCCCAAACCGCAGCCAGAAGGGCAGCAAGGCCAATCCATCCAAGGGCAAAGCCTCGTCTCACTCTTCCAAAGCCTTCCGCGCCGCCCAAGGCCGCGCCCGCAGCCGCCGTAGTAAGTAAGTGGTAAATGAGTGCTTGAGTGAAGGAGGGGCACGGTGAGCGGAACCCAGCTATCCTTTCTCTCATTCGCTAGACACTTGATAATGCGAGAAGCCCTTGACGCCAGCACGGACGTCAAGGGCTTCTCACATAGTATTAGGGGTAGTACTTTATGAAGGAAGGATGGCCGCGCTCCGTTTGCCCTAACCCTCCTTCACTCAAGCACTCATTTACCAGTTCACCACTACCGGTAGTGGTCGAAGATGGGGAGGTGGCTGAATTTGACAGCTAGCAGGGTGAAGGTGATGCCCCACAAGGCCGCGCTCCAGAGCATGTGCACCAGAATGCGCCAGCGCGGTACGTGCAGTTGGGTGGCAATAACGGTTCCGCCGACGGGGCTGAACAGAATCGGGGTTAGGAAGGCAATGCCTACCATACCAAAGCGCCGGTAAATGCGCACAATAGTTCGAGTACGGCGGTTGAACAGGGGCTTGCCCTTTTCTTCGCGCCGGCGGCGCTGATGTAAGGCCCAGGCCCGTCCTAATCCGGAAATGAGTACCACCGTTGTCATCATACCCGCCACCGACAGGCCCCAGATCAGCCCGGGCTGTAAGCCGGCGGCAACCCCAGCAATGGGCGCCGCCACAAACTTGAACATCCCAATGGCGAAAACGGAAGCGTATTTAAGAAGAGCAGGCAGCACGGTAGTACGTGAAATAAGCGGAAGGCAATGTGCTTGAACGCACCCTTGAAGATAACAGATTTACCTCGGCCAGTGGTTTTGCTGGTGGTTAGCCATGTCTTGCTACACCTCACCCAACCAGTGGCCCTACCCTTACAGCTTGCTACCGTACGATAGGTCGCCGGCATCACCCAGGCCCGGAATGATGTAGGCTTGGTCGTTGAGACCTTGGTCGATGGCAGCTACCCACAGCGTGGCCTCGGGTACTTCGCGGGTTACGTACTCTACGCCCTGGGGGCTGGCAATAACGGCGGCAATGTGCACCTGTCGGGGCGTGCCGAAGCGCAGCATAGCCCGGTAGGTTTGCACTAAGGATTTGCCGGAAGCCAGCATGGGGTCGGCCAGAATCAGCACCCGCTCGTCCAGGCTGGGGGCTGAGAGGTAGTCGACCTGCACCTGCACCTGGGCCGTACCCTCAATGCGGTAAGCGGCGGCAAAAGCCGAGGGCGACTGATCGAAGTAGTTCAGGAAGCCCTGGTGAAACGGTAGGCCCGCCCGCAGCACGGTGGCCAGCACTGGAAAATCGTGGAGCAGCTTGCCACTGGACTCGCCGAGCGGAGTGCGCACGGTTTGGTCGGTGTAGCTGAGCTGGGAGCTGATTTTGTAGGCAATGATTTCGCCGAGGCGCTGCAAGTTTCGGCGGAAGCGCAGTGAATCCTGCTGCACCGTTACGTCGCGCAGCTCGGCTAAAAAGTGATTGGCAATGGAGGGCTCAGCGCACACCTCGTGCACGCGGCTGTGGTCGGCGGCGGGGGTAGCGGATGCCGCGGCAGCCGCCGAAGAATCAGGAGTGGGGGTCAGCGCATCCATTTCAGATACCAGGGGCGTTGGGTGAACGATAGGGCCGCGTAGGGCACGGGCTCGGCCCCGAAATTGGCGAAAAAACGCGCAATGGACGGTATCGTGCCGCCTTCAAAATCCAAAACCAGCTCTGAGGTGCCAGCGTGTTGCTGAATAACCGCATCTAGCAGCAGCAGCGGGGCCCCGGCCTTTTTACCGGCCAGCGAGGCGGCCGCAAACAAATACACCAGCTTGGTGCGGTAGCGCACGAACAAGGCACTGGCCAGCAGCTCGCCGGTTTGGGGCTCCCGTACTTCCCGAATATCTAGCAACTGCCGCAAACTAAGCGCCGCTACCAACTTGCGCATGAGTATATAATGGCGGGTTTTAAGGCCGGCCTCCGGACCTTTCGTCTGCTGAAAGAGCTGCAGCAGCGGCTCCACATTCGTCGTTTCCGTGACGCGAAGGGGACGGCCGGCCGCCTCATAAAGACGCAGGCGGCGGCGGTAGTCGGCGGCATAAGCGCCCCGCAAGGTTTCATAGGGACTGTCCAGCCGCAATTGATAGGTATGTCGCTGCTGAAATGCTACCGACAGCGGCGCTTGGGGAGGCAGCTCATTCGCCTCATTAAGTTGGGTGTAGCAGCGGGAGTAGTGCGCGAGTAGGCTGTCGAGGTTCATCAGCCCACCAGAGCCTAGCGGCTGCTTAGCATTGGTTGAGGTGAGCCAGCCTAGCTGTTGAGTGAACGGAGGCTGATGAATCTCGCGGCCCCAGGGGCGCCACTTCACGGGCAGGGGCCACACGCTCAGGTAGCGGCCACTGCTTTCTTCCTGCTCTACCACGGCATCCCAGCGGCCAGCCGTAGCCTGCAGCCACCACGAGCAGGCGTAGGGCACTACCTGCCGGGCCGCCCCAACGCAGGCGTCCCAGGCGGCAAGGTCGATTTCGTGGTGGCGGAGCAGGCGCGTGGGCATGAAGCAAAGGTACTGCGGCGCAACTTCCGGCGTTACTGGACTCCTTACCCGAACTGAATCTTACCGTAACTCCGTAGGTTTGCCTACCCGCGCGCCGGCTTCGGCGTAAACGGCTCTGCTTATGAGAAAATCCTACCTTCTACTGCTGGCTTTGACCGGCCTACTTACGGCTCCGGCCGCCGCCCAGGACACGCCCACGCGCCCCTCCGACGGCAAAGGCACCTGGCTTGATTATTCGGGCGCGCCCAAGCCCTACCGGCCGGCCGCCTGGAACCTGAACTCTGATGAGCCGGCCAAATCCACGATGGGCACTACCTACGTGCCCCTGGACGTGGATATTTACCGGCTTATTGATCGGTATGCCATCAAATACGGCCCCGATTCCCTGGCTGATCCGCACACCTCGGTTCGGCCCTACACGCGGGCAGCGGTGGCCCGGCTGGCCGAGCGCATCCTGCGCGACTCCACGGCTGGCCTGTCGCGCCAGGACCGCTTTAATGTGCGCTACCTGTTGCGCGACAACTGGCACGACGCCCGGCAGGACTCGGCCGTGAACCTGCGGGAGCAACCTATTCTGAAGCACTTCTACGAACGGCGCTCCGACCTCTACAGCCTGGAAACGCCCGATTTCTCATTGCGGGTGAACCCCGTGCTAGGCCTGAGCCTGGGCAACAGCGACGGTAGCAAAAGTTACAGCTTCCTGAACACCCGCGGGGCGCAGGTAGAAGGCACCATTGACCAGCGTTTGGGCTTCTATACCTTCCTGGCCGACAACCAGATGGCCGTGCCACTCTACGTACAGCAGCGCATTGAGCGCGACCAAGCCGTACCGCACGAAGGGTTCTGGAAGCCATTCAAGAATACGCCCGGCCAGTACGATTTCCTTTCTGCCCGGGGCTACCTGACGTACGCCGCTGGCAAGCACGTAAGCCTGCAGCTGGGCCACGACCGAAACCAAATTGGCAACGGTTACCGTAGCCTCATCCTGTCGGATTACGCCTCGCCCTACCTGTTTCTGAAGGCAAACACGCGCATCTGGAAGTTTCATTACCAGAACCTATTCGCGCAGATGACGGCCGATGCGCCCAACCTGGATGCAGAGTACGACCGGAAATACCTGGCTTTGCACCACTTAAGCTTTGATGTGCTACCCAATTTGAATGTGGGTGTGTTCGAAAGCGTGGTATACAGCGGCTATTCTTCTACCTCTGACAGCGTGCTGGTAAATGGCCGCCCAGTGATTCAACCGCGTCGCCGAGGCTTCGAACTGCAGTACCTGAACCCCATCATCTTTTACCGGGCGGTGGAGCAGGGGACCGGTTCTGAGGACAACGCCATTCTGGGTCTGGATTTCAAATGGAACATCAAGCGGCAGGTGCAACTCTACGGGCAGCTGGTGCTGGATGAATTCGTGCTTAGCCAGATCCGAAGTGGCAACGGTTGGTGGGCTAATAAACAGGCTTTCCAGCTCGGTGGCAAGTATATAGACGTAGCGGGCATCCGGAACCTCGACATCCAGGGCGAGTTCAACTACATCCGGCCCTATATGTACCAGCACGAAGACCAGTTTCGCAACTACCAGCACAACGCCCAATCCCTGGCCCACCCCATGGGCGCCAACCTCTGGGAGCTGGTGGGCATCATAAGTTATCAGCCCCTACCCCGCCTGAATGTGGTGGCCAAGGGCTTTTACGTCAAGCAAGGCCTTGATCCGGTGGGACAAAATTACGGCTCCAACGTGCTGCTGCCTTACACCAACCGCCCCTTGGATGCCAACGGCAACCTGCGTGAATACGGCTTTGTGGTTGGCAGCGGCCCCACCTCCTACCTCTTCCACGGCGACTTCACCGCCACCTACCAAGCCGCGCACAACCTCTGGCTCGACGGCAAGCTGATTGTGCGTCACCGAACCTTCGACCAGCCCGTGCCCCATTTTACCGCCGGCACTGATGCCCTGGCCTCCGTGGCCCTGCGCTGGAACATTGCCCAGCGCCTGCACGAGTTTTAATAGGTGGGGCTAGGCATATCCAGCGCAGCTTATTCCGCCGGCCGAAACAGTATAGCTTATTCTTTTTGTTACCCGTCGTACTCCCTACTTACTTTTTATGCGCCATGAATCTGCCACCATGCTGCTGTACCGGCCAGTTAATCAGCAAGAATTAGATTTGATTGCCGCCTCGGGCTGGCTGGAGTTTCCGCCGCGCCTACCGGAGCAGCCCATCTTCTACCCCGTGCTGAATGAGCAATACGCTGCCCAAATTGCCCGGGACTGGAATGTGCCTTACTACGGCGTGGGCTACGTGCTACGCTTTGCCGTGGACGCCGACTATGCCGCCTCATTTCCGGTGCAGAACGTAGGCGGCCGGGAACATGAGGAACTGTGGGTGCCGGCCGAGGAGCTAGCCGAATTCAACCAGCACATCGTCGGCCAGATTGAGGTAGTGGGCATGTTCCAGGCCTGAGAGTTGGTGGGATTGCACTTCAGTTTTGCGTGAAGAGCCTTTTGCCACCCTGGCAAAAGGCTCTTCTGCTTGCTATCAATGTGCTTACCTATGGCTCAGGCCGGCTTGCTGACCTGCCACATTGGTAGCGCGTCGGATGCTGTACCTTTGTGCTTCCGATGAAGACCTACCTCCGCATTCTGCAATACGCCCGCCCCTGGGCTGCCTTTCTGCCGCAATACCTACTATTTACCTTGCTGGGTACAATATTTGGAACTGCCAACTTCACGCTAGTTATCCCACTATTGAGCGTACTGTTCGACAAATCGGAACAAGTTGCATTTCAGGCTCCGGCTTCCCTTCCCAGCTTTGCACCAACCCTTGATTGGGTAAAAAACTCCTTCAACTATTATTTCGCTGACGTGCTGGCACAGCATGGCGAAATGGGTGCACTGACATTTGTTTGTGGAGTCGTCGTCGTTTCTGTGCTTCTCAGCAATGTATTTCGCTACCTGAGCCTGCGAATTTTAGCAATGGTTAGGGCGCGGGTAATCAGCAATATGCGGCGTGATTTATACTACCGCATCACTGATCTGCCGCTTAGCTTCTTTGGGAAAGAACGCAAGGGCGATTTAATGTCCCGTTTCACCTCTGATGTGCAGGAAGTAGAAACGTCAGTGGTGAACACCTTAACAGCTGTTATTCAGGAACCTCTGCGCATTATTGTCTACTTCGCACTGCTGTTCTACATTTCCGTACCCTTAACTCTATTCGCGCTAATTTTGCTTCCTATATCGGGAGGGCTTATCGCAGGGGTGGCTAAACGGTTGCGCACCCAAGCAAAGCAAAGCCAAAGCACGCTAGGCTCCATGTTGTCGGTGATTGATGAAACATTAGGCGGCATCCGAGTCATAAAAGCCTTTAATGCTCAGACGTATATTAAAGGCAAGTTTGAGGACCAGAATGACCAGTACGCTAGCACCTCCCGCAACATTGATAATACTAGGGATTTGGCGTCTCCTTTCTCCGAAGTTGCTGGGGTAGCTGTGGTAGTGGGCTTATTGTACTTCGGGGGTACATTAGTATTAGGAGAACAACCTACACTTACTGGTCCCACATTTATCGGCTACGTTATCCTGTTTTCGCAGGTGCTCACGCCGGCCAAGGCGCTGTCGTCGTCCTTTGGCAACATTCAGCGCGGCTTGGTGGCCGGCGAGCGGGTGCTGAGCATTATTGACACGGAGCCAGTAATTCGGGATAAGCCCAACGCACAACTCCTGCCGACCTTTGAGCAGCAGATTGAGTTGCGCAACCTGCAGTTCAGCTACGGCGACACGCCCGTGCTGCAAGATATTAACCTCGTCATCCAGAAGGGCAAAACCGTAGCGCTGGTAGGGCCCAGCGGCGGCGGCAAAAGTACCCTGGCCGACCTACTTCCCCGCTTCTACGACCCTACCGGCGGACAGCTGCTCATTGATGGCAACGATGTGCGCGACTGCACCATTCACTCCGTCCGCGACCAGATGGGCATTGTGACCCAGGAAAGCATTTTGTTCAACGACACCATTTTCAACAACATCCGCTTCAACACCCAGGCCACCGAGCAGGAAGTGATGGAAGCCGCCCGCATTGCCAACGCCCACGACTTTATTATGGCCGCGCCGGAAGGGTACCAAACCTTCATTGGCGACCGGGGCAGCCGCCTGTCGGGTGGGCAGCGCCAGCGCCTGAGCATTGCCCGCGCCATCCTACGCAACCCGCCCATCCTGATTCTGGACGAGGCTACCTCCGCGCTGGATACGGAAAGTGAGAAACTGGTGCAGGAAGCCCTAACGCGCCTGATGCAGAACCGGACTTCCCTTGTTATTGCCCACCGCTTGAGCACGGTGCAGCACGCCGATGAAATTCTGGTGCTCCAACACGGGCGTATTGTGGAGCGCGGCACTCACGAGCAGCTGCAGCAGCGCGAAGGTGGCCTCTACCAGCGCCTGAGCCTGATGCAAACGACTAACGCCGCCTTGGTATAGGCCTGGAAATTCCGCTGTGTTATCGGCTACTCAGCCGTTAACTACTTGCCCCATCAAAGCTGAAAGCAGGCGCGAACTAAGGCACACTAAGCCCTTACGGGTTTCCCATTGCGAAAAACCTATATTTAGTCCGCGAAGTTGGCTGTCCCGTATGAGGGCTAGTTCTGTACTCCACCACAACCTGCTACAACTCATGCTTGCTCTCAAACGTCTGGTTACGATTCTGGTCATGGTGTTCCTGCTGCTGGCGCTGCTAGTGCTGCTGCTGCCTTCCGTGCGCGCCAGCTTCGTAGGTATGGCCGGCACTGCGGAGGCTCTGTATTTTGCCCTGCTTATTGCTGCAGTAGTGTTACTGGGCCTGCAGTTGATTACCGAAAACCTCGACAGCACCCTGCTGCGCCGGGAAGTAGCCGTTCGCGAAGCCAAGATCAACGAGTTGAAAGCCCGGCTCTACGACCACCAGATGGAGCAGCGCACCTCTGCCGACCGCCCGCTGGGTGCCCCGCGCACCGGCACCACTACCCTACCCGATGGCTACATAGCGCCGGCATCGTCGGGTGTGCCTCCTTCGGATGCTGCCAACCAGCCCCTGGCTTAACCTTTACCGCGTATCGTGTCTTCCCTTTCTGATCTTATTCGGGCCGAGCTAACGGAGGCCCAATCGGTTCTCGAACGTTTTCTGCAAGATTCTGCCAACCTCGGAGCCATAGAACAAGCGGCCCGCCTAATGGCTGGCTCTTTAAATCAGGGCGGTAAAATCCTGACCTGCGGCAACGGTGGTTCCCTCTGCGACGCCCAGCATTTTGCCGAGGAGCTAACGGGCCGCTACCGCCAAAACCGCCGCGCCCTGGCTGCCATTGCCCTCACCGAGGCTTCGCACATGAGTTGCGTAGCCAACGATTTCGGCTACGACCATGTGTTCAGCCGCTTCGTGGAGGCGCTGGGCCGCCCCGGCGACGTGCTGCTGGCTATTAGCACCAGCGGCAACTCCCCCAACGTATTGCTAGCTGCCCAGGCTGCCCGCGCGGCTGGCATGCAGGTAGTCAGCCTGACGGGCAAGGATGGCGGCCAGTTAGCTGCCATCAGCGACGTAGAAATTCGGGCCCCGCACAGCGGCTACGCCGACCGGATCCAGGAAATTCACATCAAGGCTATTCACATCCTGATTATGCTCATTGAGCAGCTGGTGAAGTAGCACGTAGTGAGTCTTGCCACAAGCCACTACTGCCTCCTTGTACAGCTGAAGTAGCAAAAGGCCGAATCCATGTAGAGTGACGCGTAGTACTACGCGTCACTCTACATGGATTCGGCCTTTTGCTTCCTATATCAATTTCTTACCGCTTTATTTCTCAGCTCAGTTGCTGAGTGCGAGCAGCTAAAGAACGCGACTCTGTTATGCGCCTGCTACATTTATTCTACCTTCGTTATTTCCATTCTCTTACTAATGTATTTCCTAGGTTATGCTCACCAAAACCTTCGGCTCGGCCGTGCAAGGGGTTAATGCATATACTATTACTATTGAAGTAGTTGTATCACAAGGCACGGGCTTTTTCGTGGTAGGCCTACCTGATAACGCCATCAAGGAAAGTCAGCAGCGGGTAGAAGCAGCCCTGAAGTTCCGAGGCTACCGGATGCCGCGCACGAAGGTGGTCGTAAATATGGCCCCCGCCGATATTCGCAAGGAAGGTTCCTCCTACGACTTGCCCATTGCTCTGGGCATTCTGCATGCCTCCCAGCAACTGACCACCGAACGGTTAAGCGAGTACATCATTATGGGTGAGTTGGCCCTGGATGGGGAGCTGCGGCCGGTGCGGGGTGTGTTGCCTATTGCCATTCAGGCCCGCAAGGAAGGCTTTAAGGGCTTTATCCTGCCCCGCGGCAACGCCCAGGAGGCAGCTATTGTCAACAACCTGGACATCATTCCGGTAGACACTATGCAGGAAGCCGTTGACTTTCTGGAAGGTCGCCAACCTATTACGCCCGTTGTGATTGACACCCGGGACGTATTTCAGCAGATGGCCAACCAGTACACCGCCGATTTTGCCGATGTGCAGGGCCAAGAAAATATCAAGCGTGCCCTGGAAATTGCGGCGGCTGGGGGCCACAACGTCATTATGATTGGTCCGCCCGGCGCGGGTAAGACGATGCTGGCCAAGCGCCTGCCTAGCATTTTGCCTATTCTGAACATGCAGGAGGCGCTGGAAACCACGAAAATTCATTCGGTGGCGGGTAAGCTGGGGGCCGATGCATCTTTGCTCAACACCCGGCCGTTCCGTGCGCCTCACCACACCATCTCCGACGTGGCCTTGGTAGGCGGCGGGGGCAACCCACAGCCCGGAGAAATTTCACTGGCCCACAACGGGGTACTATTTTTGGATGAGCTGCCGGAGTTTAAGCGCACGGTGCTGGAAGTGATGCGTCAGCCCCTAGAGGAGCGCCGCGTGACTATTTCCAGGGCTAAAATCAGCATTGATTTCCCGGCCAACTTCATGCTCATCGCCAGCATGAACCCCTGCCCTTGCGGCTACTACAACCACCCTGAAAAGGAGTGCGTGTGCGGCCCCGGCGTAGTGCAGCGTTACCTCAACAAAGTCAGCGGACCGCTGCTGGACCGCATTGATCTGCACGTAGAAGTCACGCCCGTAACCTTCGACCAGATGACGGAAACACGGCGTTCGGAGGATAGCCGCGCCATTCAGGAACGGGTAGAGCAGGCCCGGCAGCGGCAGGCTGGGCGCTTCCGGGAGTTTCCCGAAATTCACTCAAACGCCATGATGCCTTCCCAGATGGTTAAAGACATCTGCCGCATCGACCAAGCCGGCCTAACCCTACTCAAAACAGCCATGGAGCGCCTCGGCCTCTCGGCCCGGGCCTACGACCGAATCCTGAAGGTAGCTCGCACCATTGCTGATTTGGCTGGCACTGAAGAAATCCAGATTCAACACCTAGCCGAAGCCATTCAGTACCGCAGCCTCGACCGGGAAGGCTGGGCGGGGTAATAGTGGTGCAGTAAGCGAGTAAGTGAATGAATAAGCTGCTACACGTAAGATGTTGTTATTCTGAACAGAGCAGAGAGTTTGGATGAATGGCTTTCGTTGTAGCGACTCGTGTCAGCGTAACCAGGTCCTTCGCTCGACGCAGGATGACACTTCACCTATACAACTTGTTCACTTACCCGCTCAACCACTATTTCACTGCGTCGCTAACTCACCTTTTCCCATCTTTGCGGCATCATGTACAAAGCGCTGCTCAAACCGCTTTTCTTTCGACTTGATGCGGAAGAGGCTCACCATCTGGTTTTTAACAACTTGAAACGGGTGTACCGCCTGCCGGGGGCCCAGGCAGTGCTGCGCGGCCTTTATGAGCACCAGCACCCTAGCCTGGAGCGAGAGGTGTTTGGGCTGTCCTTCCGAAATCCAGTAGGCTTGGCGGCGGGCTTCGATAAAAACGCGGAGCTGACGGATGAATTGGCGGCATTGGGATTCGGGTTCGTGGAAATTGGGACGGTTACGCCCCGGCCCCAGCCGGGCAACCCGCTGCCACGCCTGTTCCGGCTGCCCAAAGATGAGGCCTTAATCAACCGTATGGGTTTTAACAACTCTGGGGCTGAGGCTGCTGCTGCCCGTCTGCGCCGGCGCCGGGCTCCCGGGCTGATTATTGGGGGCAACATTGGTAAAAACAAAGACACACCCAACGAGTTGGCCGCCCAGGACTACGTGGCCTGCGTGGAGGCCCTGCACGAGGTGGTTGACTATTTTGTGGTAAACGTTTCCTCGCCTAACACTCCCAACCTGCGCCAATTGCAAGAGCGGGAGCCCCTAATTGCCTTGCTGCAACAGGTACAGGAGCGCAACCAGGCCCTACCCCAGCCCCGCCCCCTGTTACTTAAAATTGCCCCGGACCTAACTGATTCTCAGCTCGACGACATCTTGCTGATTGCCCGCGAAACCGAGCTCAGCGGCCTAGTAGCTACCAACACCACCATTAGCCGCACCGGCCTGACGACTCCTGAGGCCCAGGTAACGGCCGCCGGAGCGGGTGGCCTCAGCGGACGCCCCCTGCGGCGGCGCGCTACGGAGGTTATTCAGTACCTGAGCAGCCGAAGCCGCGGGCAGCTGCCCATTATTGGGGTAGGCGGTATCCACTCGGCCCAAGATGCACAGGAAAAGCTGGCAGCCGGCGCAGCCCTGGTTCAGCTATACTCAGGGTTTATTTACGAAGGGCCGGGGCTGGTAAAGCAAATCAATCAAGCTCTTACTAGGGCCTAGGTTTCGGCGTTTGTTCGCTAGTTCTGCTCAGTAGTTTTGCCCGGCTACCTTGCTGAAAACCGCTGCCGATTAGTGCCGCCAACGTAGCACTAGGACTTTGGGACTAGCCAAGTCTTCTAGAGTTTTATGCCTAGGCGCCACTCAATAACGTCGGCCGCACCGCGGTGTACCTTCAGGTCTACGTTGCCAAAGACTCGCTCGGTGAAATGGTATTTTAGCCCGAGCCGCTCGTAGTAGAAGTTGTTGGATTTGTAGGGGTTATATACGTAAAAGCCCAGGTGTGACACGAATGCCAGCCGGCCAAATAGCAGTTCATGCCCGACGTAAACGCCCGCCTTTTTTACGTCAGGTAGCCGCACGCTGGTGCGGGCAGTATCCCGCAGCTGCGCCCGCAGGCTCCGGTCATAAAATCCTTCGAGGCCCGCTGTTAGGTTGCTTTTGCGGTTCACGCGCCGACCCACTGCCAGGGTCACGGAGTTTACCAGGTAGTTTTGCGAGTCGGCTTCATTGCGCTGCTTCCATCCCAGCGAGGCACTCAGGTTCAGAAAGTTGCGACCAATATTGGTGGGCGCTGGCGCCGGGGGTGTAGCCAAGGGGCGCAGGGGCCGTTGCTGATGGTAATTAAGGCCCAGCACCACGGTAGGCAGGTTGATGCCAAAATTAGGTTTGGTGGTAGCGCCGTTGGAATAATGGTTGAGGCCCACCCCCAACAATAGGCCCACCTGTTCGCTCAGGGCCACATCATACTCGAGGCGGGTTTGGAGGGTAGCGTTGAGCCGGGAGCTAATAATGGTGTTTTTGTGGTTCGTGGCTTGGTCGAACCGCTTGGAGAAATAGCCTATTCCCGTCCCGATGCGGAAGCTTAGCTCCTGGCGCCGTGTCTGCCAAAAAGCTTTATTAATGTAGACACTAGCCGCGTAGGACTGGCCCAGCCGGGGGTTACGATAGTCGTAATACACCAGGGCTACACCCACTTTGGGGTAGCGGTACCAGGCGTGCCAGGGTTCCCCACCATGCGTCTGACGCTGCAAGTTCATCTCCACACCCGTCGGGTGCGACACAGCTAAGTGCTTGACGGCCGGCGTGTGGGCCATGATAAAGCTGCCTTGAGCGTAGGCTCCTATCACCAGCGGGGGCCGACTCTGGGTAATGAGTTCCGGGGTCGTTTGCGCCTGGGTGTTCGTTAGTCCACTTCCTGCCAGTGCCCCTACTAATAGCACCCCAAATCGAATCATCATAACGCGGAAGGCCAACTGCCCAAAAGTAACAAAACCTGTTGGAAGCCATGCGCCAAAGCGGTGCGTCAGATTCCTACTTGGCGCTGTTTATTGGTATGGTAACAAGTTGCTGGTGTTGCACTTCCTCATGACGAGCTGCATTATCACTAGGATAATTCTAAAGTAATTCTGTACTCATCCGCAACCAACTGAGGCTTTTTTGCGCTATGAGGCCTTGAAACCACGAGGAACGTGGCTGTGCTGGTCAGTGAAGTGGTCTTTGTAGGCATTTTCCCCATCCCCCTATCCCATGAAAAAATTTGCAGCTCTTACGTTGGCTTTGGCCTCAGCTGGTTCAATTGCTCACGCTCAGGATGCCGGTGGCTTCCGCATTGGCGTGAAAGCTGGTGCCACTTACTCCAACATTTCCGGCGACAATGTTGGGCAGATTACCGGCCCCAACTACAGCACTGACCTAGCCGACTACAAGCTCGGCTACAACGCTGGGGTGTCCTTGACGATTCCATTGAGCAGCGACGGTTTCTTCTCTTTCTCGCCAGAATTGCTCTATAACCGGAAGGGCTACGAAATTCAGACGGAGCAGAATTCGGGCTTCGCCGCTGGCTCTAACATCACCAAAATTGAAGTAGAGCAGAAGCGGGTGCTGCATTACGTAGATGTGCCACTGCTAGCAAAAATCAACGCTGGAGGTCTGTTCTTTGAGCTGGGTCCGCAGGTGAGCTACCTGTTCGGATCGAAGAATAAGCAGCAGACCACCACCAAATATTCGAACAACCAGAAGGACAAAGTGGACGCTAACAGTGGCTTCCAGGACTACACCGGCATCAGCCGCGACGAAGCCTACAAATCTGACCTGTCGCAATTTGACATCAGCGGCGTAGCCGGCCTGGGCTACATGACCGATGGTGGTCTGAGCATCGGCCTGCGCTACGCCCGTGGCTTTAACTCCCTGATTGACACCAAGGACCAAGACAACGAGCCAAAAGCGTTCAACAATGCCTACACGCTGCAAGTTGGCTATCTGATTCCGACCAAGTAAGCACTTGGCTCACACCATAAAAAAAGGCTACTCCGCAAAGGGGTAGCCTTTTTTTATGGTGCGCAATCTAGCTGCAGCCTAGGTGAAGTACAGCTAGCCAGCGTTTTTATGGCTGAGCTACTGGCTCGGTAGGAATTACTACTGTGGGAAAGTGATTGGAGCGAGAAGCATACTCAACTGACTACCAGGTCATTTTAAAATAAAAAATCCAAGCAGGGAACTTTCACGGGAAGGAATCTACACGCTGGCACACTTTTCGACGTTAGCCCGACAGTTCCACTTCCTTTCACCTGTGGAGTTGTCACTCAACCCTATTTGCACCATGAAAAAGACCGTCTTATTTGCCGCTGCCCTGCTGGGTGTAGCCGCTGTTTCGTCCTCTTACGCGCAAGGTGTTCGTCTGGGCTTGCGCGCCGGCACCAACTACTCCAACCTGGCCGGCAACGTTCAGAACGAGAATACTTACAACAACAAATTTGGCTTTCTGGGCGGCGTTATGCTGAACGCCGATATCACCGGCGACGGCTTCTTCTCCATTCAGCCCGAAATCCTGTACTCACAGAAGGGCTTCGAAAATAAGCCTACGGAATATACCAGCACCATACTGGGGGTAGGCTACACGGAGAAGCGTGAGGGCAAGGTTAACTATAACTACCTCGACGTGCCCGTGCTGCTCAAAGTGAATGCCGGCGGCCTAGTTCTGGAAGCGGGCCCGCAGTACTCCTACCTGCTCAGCGCCAACGATGAAACGAAAGTGACCCGCACGCGCCAGCCCAACGGCACGCCCACGGTAGCCGAAGCGGAAAACAAGAAGGATGTAAGCGGTTTCAAGCGTAGCGAGCTGGGCTACGTGGCCGGCGTGGGCTACCAAGCCGACAATGGCCTGAGCCTGAATCTGCGCTACACCGGCGCCTTCAGCGACTTTGTAAAAAGCGACAATGGCAGCTACTTCAACGGCGACCTGGCCAACGCCCGCCACTCCGCGTTTCAACTCTCGCTCGGCTATCTAATTCCGAGCAAGTAAGCTTGATCTACGATTAACTACTGCCCGACTTGCGTGAGCTGGTCGGGCAGTTTGCGTGAGGTTTGTTTCGGTGCGCCCGCCTCTTTACGTGCCTCTATTCATTCCATGCCCCCTACTTACTGGACTTAATGCGGCTTTTTTACGGATTTTTTGTTACTCTATTCGTATTGGTAAACCATCATGGCACAGCGCAACGCATACAGTTAGGCCTCAGAGGCGGCGGGGTAATCACCCATGGCATAGGGGCCAATGCTACTAACAGTTCCCCTCGGTTTGGAGGTGAAGGTGGGGCCCTGATTCGGATAAAAATTACGCAGCAACTGGCCCTGCAGGCCGAGGGGCTCTACGCACAACGTGGTGACAAGAGCACAAGCTATGGCCCCTCCATCATGCACCGCCTGAACTACCTTTCGCTTCCCGTACTGGCTCAGTACCACTACGGTGATATTTTCTTCGAGGCTGGGCCTTCTTTTAGCCAACTGTACGCTGCTACCCCTACTATAGCACAGTCTACAAACAGCAGTGGCACCGTCTTTCGCTCTCGCGAATTGGGGTTTATAGTGGGTATCGGCTACCAGGATAGCACCGGCTTGATGCTGGGCTGGCGCTATAACGGCGGACTAAATAATGTGTACCGACGGGTGGACTTAGCAGGCAGCAGCCAAGTACAGTTGCGCAATAGCGCTATAGAGTTTTATTTGGGGTATTTGTTCGAGCCTAAAGAGGCTGCCCACCTTGCTGTGGGTAGCGCCAAGCTGGCCTTTGTTACTACTCCTGTCCTTCTGTTTAAAGGCAGCAAATTTCTGTTCTACACAGCTCCGGGAAAGCTCGTTCGAGGCATAGGAAAAAAGCGTAGGCAAGCTACTACCGACGTGGTTTCTCCGCCCAATGAAGCCAAACCAAAGTAAGTACTTCTCTCGCGGGTGAGGTAGCGAGTTTAGTGGGCAGCATCGGACCTCCTCGATTGTTTTGGGCTACTTTTATGCCTCCTTATCTCTTTCCTATGAAAAAGATTTTCTTTTCCCTGGCCCTGGTTGCCGGTGTTGGTGGCTTAGTGCAAGCGCAGTCTGTGCAGGTAGGCGTTAAGGCCGGCGCTAATCTGGCTACCGTTGTCGGCGACGATGCTAGCGACGCCAATGAAAGCAAAGTAGGGCTCAATGCCGGCGTGGCTTTCCGATTTGGACTTGATGCGGAAAATCAAGTGGCCCTTCAGCCGGAGTTGTTATACTCCGTAAAAGGCACTCGCTCGCAAGACGGAAAGAACAAGTCCGACTTAACCCTGCACTCCCTCGATATTCCGGTGCTCCTTCGCCTTGATGCCAAAGGCCCTTTCTTCGAATTGGGCCCGCAGATAGGGTTTTTACTAGCTGTCAGAAGTGAGTTGAGCGACGGATCTTCCTCAGTTGTCGGTCGGAACAAAGACGCGTATAACAAAGTAAGCCTTGGTGCCGTGGCCGGGGTAGGCTACCAGTTCAGCAGCGGACCGAGCGTTGGCATCCGCTATAATCGGGACTTTAGCTCTGTGTATGAGAAAATACAGGGCACCCAAGCGCAGCATTTCAACTCTATATTTCAGTTTCAACTAGGCTATATGTTTGGCCGTTAGCCTCAGACGGCAGCTAGCTTCAATGAAAACGGCTCGTTTCCGTACTGGAAACGAGCCGTTTTGTATTCACATGTTTTCCGCGCCGCTTACTTGGTAGCTGCGGCGTAGTTGCGGTAGAAATGCGGAATGGTTTCGATGCCCTTCAGGAAGTTAAACACGCCGTAATGTTCATTGGGCGAGTGGATGGCGTCGGAGTCGAGGCCGAAACCGAGTAGCACCGTATCTAGCCCTAGTTCCGATTTGAACATGGCCACAATGGGGATAGAGCCGCCACCGCGGGTAGGAATGGGGCGCTTGCCGAAGGTAGTTTCCATGGCATCGGCGGCGGCTTTGTAGGCTACTGAGTCGGTGGGCGTTACTACCGGCTCGCCGCCGTGGTGGGGCTTTACTACTACCGTTACGCCGGCCGGCGCAATGCTTTCGAAGTGCTGCTGGAAGATCTGCGTGATTTCGTCGGAGGTCTGGTTTGGCACCAGGCGCATGGAGATTTTAGCGTAGGCCTTGGAGGCAATAACCGTTTTGGCGCCCTCGCCGGTGTAGCCGCCCCAAATGCCGTTCACGTCTAGCGTCGGCCGGATGCCAATGCGCTCCACGGTGGTATAACCGGCTTCGCCATAGGTGGCGGGCAGGCCGATGCTTTGCTTGAACTCGTCATCAGAGTGCGGCACCCGGTTTAGTTCGGCGCGCTCCTGCTCGCTGAGTACGGCTACGTTGTCGTAGAAAGCTGGGATAGTAATGTGGTTATTTTCATCGTGCAGGGAGGCAATCATCTTGCAGAGCACGTTGATGGGGTTGGCCACCGCGCCACCGTAGAGGCCGGAGTGCAGGTCGCGGTTGGGGCCGGTTACTTCCACTTCGTGGTAACTCAGGCCGCGCAGGCCTACCTCAATGCTGGGCTGCTCGTTGCTGAGCATGCCGGTATCAGAAATCAGGATGACATCGGCCTTGAGCTTCTCCTTGTTGTTGCGCACGAAGATGCCCAAGTTGTTGGACCCAATTTCCTCTTCGCCCTCAATCATCACCTTCACGTTGCAGGGTACGCCGCCCTCCTGGTTCATCAGTTCCAGGGCTTTCACGTGCATGTACACCTGGCCTTTGTCGTCGCAGGCACCGCGGGCGTAAATCTTACCGTCTTTGATAACGGGCTCAAACGGCCCGGAAGTCCACAGCTCATACGGGTCGGCGGGCTGTACATCGTAGTGGCCGTACACGAGCACGGTAGGCAGCGTCGGGTCGATGATTTTCTCGCCGTAGACAATAGGGTTACCAGCCGTGGGGCACAGCTCCACGTTCTCCAATCCGACTTCCTCGAAGCGGGCTTTCAGGTACTCGGCGGCGCGCAGCACGTCGCCGTGAAACTTGGGGTCAGCTGATACGGAAGGAATGCGGAGCCAGTCAATCAGCTCATTCAGGAAACGCTCTTGGTTCTGCTCGAGGTAGGAAGCCATGCGGCGGTGGGGTTGGGGTGGAAATGCTGGGGTAAAAGTAGCCAACGAAATGGTAGGGCTTAGTTACTACTTGGGCAGATATTCATGCACGATTTCCCAAGCTTTATCAGCACTGATACCTTCATGCTGCGCAACTGATAAGGGATGGTTCGTGGGTTCGAGCTCTATCCAAGGACGCAGATTGCCGCACTGGAATCGCGCTTGTGTTTTCAAAGACAGTGTTTCCCCAAATTCGGGAATATCAGAACACAGCCACCCAAAATAAGGGCCGATTTCATCGGTATTGGGATGCTGTTGGTAAGTCCAGAAATTCTCCTCCTTCTGGCTAATCCATGCACCTATCCCAAAATAAGATTCGCTGTCATGAAGCGGTATTTTAATAACACCACGTATGTAGAAGTACTGATTGTCAATAATGCAGGTATCAGCAGTTACTTGAACTCTAGTATCTCTTTGCTCTGGAGGTACATCAAAGTAATTTTCCGGCTTGGCAAAACCGATATCCGGTAAGTACTCGTGCGTTTCACCGCAACAGGCGCAGACATAGCTCATAATTACTTTGGTCTATTTTTTATCCCACGGCATGGGCACGCGGCTCTCAGTGCCGGCGCGCAGACGGCCGATGTTGGCGCGGTGGGTGTACACGAGCAGGGCGGCCAGCACAAAGCCAAACCAGAGCAGCAAGGAGTTATCGGGGCGGAACTGGGGTAGCAGCTGGAGCAGGGCAAACACGATTCCGGCCGTCATGGAAGACATCGACACGTAGCGCGAAATCAGCAGCACCGTGATGAACACCAGGATGCACACCCCTACCGTAGCGGGGGCAATGGCCAGCATCATGCCCAGCACGGTGGCTACGCCCTTACCGCCCCGGAAACCCGCCCAAATAGGATAGATATGGCCGACCACGGCCAGCACTCCACAGGCCAGTTGGTAATACAGAAGCTGGTCGGGCAGAATGGCGCCCTGGTTGAGCATTACCTGGGCCAGGGAGGTAGCCAGCCAGCCTTTGAGCACATCTACGGCCATCACGAAGGAGCCGGGCTTCTTGCCTAGCACCCGGAAAGTATTGGTAGCCCCAG
This sequence comes from Hymenobacter sublimis, assembly GCF_023101345.1. Lineage (NCBI taxonomy): Bacteria > Pseudomonadati > Bacteroidota > Cytophagia > Cytophagales > Hymenobacteraceae > Hymenobacter > Hymenobacter sublimis. The sequence continues at coordinate 207,350 of NZ_CP095848.1, read as the reverse complement.
CGTTGCCAGAACCATGCTCCCGAATATCCAGCCCAAAAAACGCGCGGCCGACCCACAACGCCGTTGGGATAGAGCCAATAAGGTAAGCGGCCACCAACAGGCCAAGCACTAAGGGGAGATTCATGGAAAGGATGGGTAGCGTTTCGTCGATACCGACAAAGATATCATTGTCATTCCGACCGTAGGGAGGAATCTGGGTCCATGGCTACATGGCAAACCCAGATTCCTCCCTACGGTCGGAATGACAAAAAAGCCCCGGCAGAAAATCTGCCGGGGCTTTTCAGGTTACTCGTCGCCGAAGGGGTCGTTGGCGTCTTTCTTCTTTTTCTTCTTGGATTCCTTTTTCGGCTCCTCGGTGGGGGCGTCGGTGGGCGGAGCGGCTTCTACGGCCTCATCCTTTTTCTTCTTTTTCTTGCCCGTGTCTTCTACCGGAGCGGCGGGGGTGGAAGTAGGAGCGGCTTCTACAGGCTCGTCTTTCTTTTTCTTCTTTTTGGCGGGCTCTTCCTCGGCGGGCGGGGCGGCGTTGGGGTCAGCCTCCAGGGCTTCGTCTACCGCATCCTTTTTCTTCTTTTTCTTCTTACCACCATCCTCCATGAAGTCGAAGTTGCCGGTGCTCTGGGGCTGGGTCGTGTTGACTTTGCGCTTGCCGGTTTCCTTCAGGTAGTCCTTGCGGAAGTGGTTGAGGAATGTTTGCACCTCCATGTCGTCGCCGAGGAAGAAGCCGTACTCGGTGGCCGTGTTGTAGTCACCTTTCGCTTTCAGACCAATGATTTCATCGAAGGAGCCATGCTGGGCCTTGGCCAGCATCACGTTGTTAGAGTACTTGAGGTAGTACCAGGTCTGGGGCTCGGCTTCCAGGTACAGCTCCACGGCGTCGCCGGTGCTTTCCTTCTTGATTTCGATGTAGCCATCAATCAGGGCGTTGATGTCCTTCTTGCCTACACTCACCAGGCCAATTTTGCCCACCGAGTACCACGACTTGAATTTCTCGTTCCAACGCAAGTTCACCTGGCTCAGCACCACCGTGTGCAGGAATTTGGCCGATACCTTCTGCAACGGCACGTAGCCTCCCTTCCGGGTGCTGTAGTCCTGCACGGCCTTGTTACCGATGAACTCGCCCATTTTGTAGAGCTGGGCCGGCGAACCATCCAGCGCCTCCGGCGCGCCCTTGGCGTTGGTAGCCAAATCGGCAGCCATGGCTTCCACGGCCTTTTCCGGCAGGTTAATGTCGAAGGTCAGGAAGGTGTTCAGGTCGTAAATGGCGCTGTCGGGCTTGGCGTAACCTAGGCCGGCGGCCGTCAGGGTGTAGTCTTTGTTGGAGTTGATCAGGTTGAGCTTGCCCCGGAAGTCGAGCGCGCCCGTGGAGTCGGTTAGGGTCAGCACCGAGCCCTCGTACACGTCGGGGTCAGCGGGGTCGTGGCGGCTGATGCTGTACTGGCCTTTCTTCTGGTTGAAGCGCAGGTCACCATCTACTTCAAACAGGTTCATGTCCGTCACGCCGGGCTTGGTGGCCACAAACAAGGGGTAAATTTTGCCCGTGCCTTCCGACATAAACAGGCCCGACAGCATGGGCGTACCATCGTCCGACTTGGGTCCGTTCAGCTTGATACGGATGCCCTTGGGGTCAATGGTATCCTGCACGGCAAACCAGTCGGAGGCCGTCGTCGACTTCACGAAGTTAAGCTTGGCCTGGCCGTCGAAGGTGAAGCCTTTCTTCTGGGAGTTCATGGTAACACCACCCCGGTAGGCAATGCGCGGGGCTAAGTGAAACTTGTCGGTTGCCTGCAGGCTGGCCACGGCAATGGTGGGCGGCGAAGCCGGCTGGTCCTCCTCCGAAGGTCCGCGTTTCAGTAGCCCTTTCATGCCGCCCTTAGCTGCGCCGTTCTTGCCCAGTGAGGCCGTCATAGTCGCCATCGAATCGACGTGGAAGTTGGCAAACTTGATGGCGAAGGAATCGGCTGAGGCGTTCTTGTAGCTATACAGCGCGTTACCCGAGAAGGCCATGCGCGAAAGCACCCGGATTTCGCCCTTGTACAACTGGTGATACTTGCGCAGGGTATCCATTACAATGCCTGCGTTCTGGAAGGCGCGCATCTCGGCGTTGGGCAGGATGTACACCTTGCTAGAATCTGGCGTAATCCAGGCGTCGGCCGAGGAAATGCGGGGCACGCCGCCGGCTACCAGCCGGTAGCGGCTCAGGTCGTACTGACCGGTAGCAGCCTGGAACTTGAGGCCTTTCTGCTCGGGCTTGGTGCTGTAGAAGAAGGAGCGCGACGAATCAGCGCCGGGCGCTACCCGCAGCTGCACCAGCTTCTTTTTGAAATCCCACTTCCCCCCCGAAAGGGTGGTGCGGTACTGAGAGTACGGCAAGTCAATGCTCGACTTGTTGTCGCCTTCCTCGCGGGCAAATTCCGTGTTGCCGGCCTTCAGGTCGTAGGTGAAGTTTACGTTGTTGGCCGTGAGGGCGGGCTTGTTCACCTCCGCCGACTTGATGTTCAGCGTGGCCTTTTTACCCGTGTAGCGCGTAGGCTTGAAGGCAAAAGACGTAGACCGGATGAAGGACTGGGGCCCGTCCATGCGGCCGTCGCCGTAGAGGCCGCCGGGGGTATAGGTAAGCGTGCCTTTGAAGCCGTTATTAACATCATAGAGCTTGAAGGCTTCTCCCTGAGCTTGAGAGGTCAGGTACATTGAGTCCTGCTTCACGGCCCATTTCATCTGGTAGCCGGGCAAAAGGCTCACCTTGGCAAACTCCGTCCCGCTGAGCGGCCCCGGCAAAATAGTCCCGCTCTTGCCCACGGTCACCACTGAGTCGCGGTAGAACACAAACTGGTCGCTTTGGAAGTCGCCGGTGAGGTACTTCACATTCCCGACGCCCTGCAGGCCCTGGTTGTTCATGCGCACCTTGTTGTACAGGCGCCCCTTGCCCCCATACAGCGGAAATCCTTCCTTGGGCACGTTGTACACGAAGCCCAGGGAGCCATCTTCCTGCATACTCAGCTTGGTCTGGAAATCGGGCATGATGCCGCCCGACACAAACGTGCCTTTAAAGCCCACGGCTACCCGGTTCTTGTTGTTCAGGGAGTCGAGTTTAAAGGGCGGAATATCGAAGTACAAGGTTGTATCGTAAGCGCCGCCGAGTACCTCGGGCTTGTCGAAGTACACGTAGGCTCCGGTGCTGGCGTCGAAGGTGGGGTAGGCACCCAGCTTCTTGCGACCCGACTTGTTGTTGGGCGCGTTGATGTAGAGGCGGCCGGCCGAGTTCTTTTTCTTGTTGGTCAGGGTCCAGTCGACGTCCTTGCGGGCCTTCATGACGGAGCCTTTCGAGCCCTTGCCCTTCACAATGATGGAGTCAATCTTAACCAAGTCGATGTAGAACCCGTCGTAGTCAAACTTAAACTCCTTGCCCTTAAACACGAAGGCCGAGGCCACCACGGTACCGTTGAACAGCACGCCGCGGTTTTTCTGAATCCGGATGACGCTGGAGTCGGGCTTCACGAACACCGTCACGGAGTCGTCGGAGAAGTTGAAACGGTCCACGCCCCGCACAATCAGGTCGTTGGTGTTCAGGTCGAGGGTAGCGTTTTTGCCCGAGGGCGAGAGGCTCTTGATGGCAATGTGGTCGTAGTCTTTTTTGCCCCGCGAGGAGTTTACGTAGTGCATGGCCTTGGGCAGCAGCACTACTTGGTCAGTCTGGGGGTACCAGGCCACGTATCCATCACGGGCTAGGCCGGCCACGGCGGTGCGCACATTGTCGGGCTTCAGCTTGCGGAAAGTGGCTACGTCCTGAATCGTGAACAGCCTTTTGTTGCCGTTTTCCATGCTGTAGCCCACCACCATCTGGAGCGGGTGCAGCTTGTTGATGGCCTTGATCTGCTGGTAGCGGGTGTTGGTGTAGAACTCCTTGGACTCGAAGTTGGCCGTTACCTGGTTTTTAGCCGTCAGAATGGAAAAGTCGATGAAAGGAGTGCGCACGGGCCAGGTTAGCAGCTCGGCCGTTACTTCCATCTGGTGGTAGGAGTCGTAGTAGGGCGTGGTTTTGTAGAGGCCGCTTTCCCGGGCCAGCTGCAGCACTTGCTTGGGCTTGTTGTACTTCAGTTTCACGCCAGGGTGAGTCAGTGAGTCCTGCTTGTCCTGGAAAATGGTCACGGCCGCGTGCGAGGCCGTAATCACGGAGTCGCCCAACTCGTAGGCTCGCGAGGAAGCCCGGAACTTTGGTTTGCCATCTACGTCCACGATAATGCGCGACAGGGCCCCATCCAGCGAAGCCGACAGCGCCCGGCTACCCGACAGCGAAAAGCCGCCGAAGTAGCGAATGTTCTGCCCGATGTTTTTTACCCGCGCATCGTTGGTATTAGACACAAAGCGGGGGTAGCCCGTATCGGTAGTGGGCGTTTTGCGCTTCACGCTGCGGTAGGCCAGCCAGCCCTGCACGGGCTGCTCCAGCACGGCCGGGTAGGTGAGGGTAACGGGTTGGGCCGTAAACTCCGGCCGGGTAATATCGAAGTCGTACGTGGTCAGGTCGGCCGTTACGGGGTTGGCGTTTACTTGCCACGCATATTGCCCGCCGTAGCCCACAAACCGGTTGCGGGTAGGCACTACCGCGCCACTGGTTTTGCGAATCAGCACGGAGTCGCCGGAGGAGGCCAGAAACAGGTCGGCATCCTTGATGAGCAGCACTGGGCCGCGGGTAGAAGGCGCTACGTAGGAGCTGTAAGAAGGCGTTTGGTCGGTCCAGCCGCTGCCATCGGCAGATTTGGCGGCCGTGCCGCTATCCGTGTTCCAGGGGTCTTCGTCGCCCCAGCCGTTGTTTTTCTTTTTGGTATCCAGCTTCTTGGTGGAAACGGTAGCTGGGGCCGGCGTGGGCGCTACCGGGGGCGCGGGCGGCGCCATAGAGGGCATGTCGGCTTCGTTGTAAGCAAAGCTGAACGTGCCACCCACTACGCGCAACGTGCTGTAGCGCGAGCGGTACAGAGAACGGGTATCCAGGAATTGCGCGGCGCTGGCCATGAACTTCTCCGCATCGGTGGGCTGCTCCTTTTCCAGGGCTTTGCCCGCCACGCTCAGAAACTCAGTCATCTGCTGATCCGAAAAGTTCTGGACCAGCGCCCCGGCCGCAATGGCCGTGTAGAAGTGCTCAAAGTGGGGTTTGGGCCGAAACTTGCGGGCCAGCATGTACTGGCTCAAAGACACGATGTAGCGCTGCTGGGTAGCCGTGAGCTTGTTGCTAGCCCAAAGCTGCTGCATGCGCGCGCCAGCAGCTTTGGCCGTGGCGTTGTTGGTGGTTGCCATCATCGACTGCACGTCCACCATGAACTGCTCCGGCTCGGAGCTGAGCTTGCCCGTGAACTTGGGCAGGGCTGGCGCGGCTGCCGGAGTACCGGCCGGTTGTTTGGCGGGTTGCGGTTTCTGCTGCGCCCAGGCCGGAGCATGTATTCCCAACAGCAGCGCGCAAACCCATCCAACTAGAGTACGCTTCATATCAAATTCGTCAAAGCCTGATTAATCGCCTACAATTTCGACAAAACCCAGCACTTTTCGCGCCGGATTGCCCCGTCCCTCGCCACAATCATAGGGCACCTTTTTTTTATACCATTCTGATCATCAGCCTAGTTCCTGTCGTACCAGGCAGAGCTTGCCCTGGGGTCAAGGGGTAGGCAAAAAAACGACCAGGCCCAGACAAAATTGTTGCCTGGGCCTGGTCGTATAATTTCTCCTAACGGCGGCTGCCGGTACCCGTTAGCCCGTCAATTCGAGCGCCGCGAGTAATCCGGATTAAGCCGTTGAACGGTAACCCCAGATTTCTCGCGGCGCTCGGAATGACAGGGATTGGCTGTACAGTTGGGTTCTAGATGAAACCTACGCCGGCTGCCGGAATACGGCCGAAACCCAGTGATTTTGGGTGCGGTGGTTTTCGTACTGGAAGCCAGCTTTTTCGGCAGCGGCCTGAATCAGGGGTAGGTCATCTTCGTAGAAACCGGAGAACAGAATCGGGCCACCAGGTTTCAGGTACTGAGCGTAGGCACCCATGTCTTCCAGCAGCACATTGCGGTTGATGTTGGCCAGAATAATGTCGAAGGGCTCCTCCCCTTCCAGGGCCGTTACGTCGCCGAGGCGAGCTTCTACCTTATCCTGCACGTTGTTTTCGGCGGCGTTGTCGGCGGCGTTTTCCGCGGTCCAGGGCTCCACATCTACGGCCAGCACGTAGCGGGCCCCGAGTTGCACGGCCATTACGGCCAGAATGCCGGTACCGCAGCCCATATCTAGCACCCGCTTACCCTGGTGGTCAATGCCAAGCTGATTGGTAATCATAAGGGCCGTGGTATCGTGGTGGCCGGTGCCAAAGGACATGCGCGGCATAATCACGATTTCGTGCTCCAGCTCAGGCCGGGCCTCGTGGAAGGGTGCCCGCACCGATACTTTATCGGCAATGACTAGGGGCTGAAAGTTCTTTTCCCACTCGGCATTCCAGTTCTGGCGGGTAATTATGCGGTGCGAAAATTCCAGCTCGCCCAGGCCTTCGTACCGGCTCATTACCTCGGCTACGGCATCGGCCGAGAACTGGTCTTCGTCGATGTAGGCACAAAAGCCTTCGTCATTGTCTTCGAAGGTGCTGTAACCTACCTCGGCCAATTCAGCCACCAGAATATCCGACAGCTCGCGCGGAGCTTGTACGCGTACTTCAACGTAATCCATCTTCAACAACTATCAGGAGTCAAGCAAAACAAAACCGTCCCGCGCACCAAAGGCACGGGACGGCAAAGGTCGCAGGAAAAACCGGGCGGCCCTACTGCTTCCGGCAGCCGGCAAAGGCCCGGGCTTTGGTATAGTGAAACGAGAAGTCGGCTAGGTTGCGGTTATCCGTCACGAAGAGCACGTAGTCGGCGAAGTCGCGCGAATCGGTCAGGTACCATAAGCCCACCTTGTCGGCGAAGAGTTTGTTGGTTTCCTGGTATACCAGCACATCCGCAAAGGCCTCTTCCGGCTCCTGGTACACCACCCCGAAGCACTGGCTTCGGCGGCGCGGGTCCGTTTCCAGGTACACCGAGCCGTAGAGGCGGCACGGGTCGACGGAGGCAGCTACCGCGGCCGCCAGTGGGGTAGGCAGCTCGGCTGGGGCGGGCCGGAACGGGTTCAGGGCCAGCAGGCCGGAAAGGAGAAAAGTAGGAAGCATGAAAGAGCTGAAGCAGCCTAAAAAACGTTTGTCATCCGGAAGCGGTAGCCAGAGGACCTTGTCACGTCAGCACGTCAATTTTCGTTCCAGCGTGACAAAGCTCTCCGACTACCGCCTCCGGATGACAGATACCTGGCGGCTACGGATTGGTACAGTCCTTAAAACGACTTGATAATCTCGGTGAAGTCGCGCGACTTGAGGGAGGCGCCGCCAATAAGGCCGCCGTCTACGTCGGGCTGGCTGAACAGCTCGCGGGCGTTCTGGGCGTTGGCCGAGCCGCCGTACAGAATGGTGGTGTTGTCGGCTGCCTGAGCGTCGTAGGCGCGGGCAATTTGCTCCCGGATGAAGGCGTGCACTTCCTGAGCCTGGGCACTGGTAGCGGTTTTGCCGGTGCCAATGGCCCAGATGGGCTCGTAGGCCACCACTACCTGGTCGAACTCCTCATTGGAGAGGTGAAATAGGCCGTCCTGCAGCTGCTTGCGGAGGTAGTCAAAAGTCTCGTCGGCCTCGCGGGTTTCCAAGGATTCGCCTACGCAGAAAATAGGCTTCAGGCCGGCGGCCAGGGCAGCTTTCAGCTTTTGGCTCAGCAGCTCGTCGTCCTCGCGGAAGTACTGCCGCCGCTCCGAGTGGCCCAGAATTACGTATTCGGCACCCACGGATTGTAGCATCTGAGCCGATACTTCGCCGGTGAAGGCGCCGCTTTCTTTCTGGTGGCAGTTCTGGGCGCCGAGGTGGAAGCGGCCGCCGGCGGGTAGCTGCTTGCCAATAACCGACAGAAACGGAAAGGGCGGGCACACGACTACCTCTACCTGGGAGCCGGTTACTTCGTCCTGCACCATGTTGACGATTTCGGAAATTAGCGCCTGGCCATCCTGGAGGGTGGTGTTCATTTTCCAGTTGCCGGCCACAATATTCTTACGCATAGCGGAAAGGGTTGAGGGTAGGAGTTGGCTTGCAAGTTATGATAATGAAGAGTTAGGAGTGAAGAACGAGGCATGAGGACGCAAGGCAAGAGGACACTTGACTCTCTATTCCTCACTCTTTATTCCTTCTTCTCATTTCCTGCCCTATCCCTTGCGCCTACCCCACCAGGCCAGCCCAAGCCCACCAAGCGCTACCAAACCCGCCGCGGCCAGCGCCATCCAGGCCAGCACGAGCGTATCGGCCTCGGCGCGTCGGGCCGCCCAAATGCCCAGCAGGCCCCAGGCAACTGCCGCCGGGTAGGCCAGCTCCCGAAACTGCTTGGTCACGTTCAGGGCCAGTCCGGCCGTGATGCCGACTACTACAATGGCTAGTTCAATGCTTTGCTCCGCGCCCGGCCGCCATTGCGTGCCCAGGACCAGCGTCAGGTTTACTACCGTCGCCACCGAAATCCAACCCAGATACAGGCCAAAAGGGACGCTGGTGAACCAGGGTGCTTCTCCCCGCTGCACAAAGTGACGGGCCCGCCCATAGACTACCGCCAAGCTGGCCAGAATGCCCAGCATCACAACCACGCTTGGGACCAACAGCTCGTAGGCAAAGACCACCAGCCAAGTGGCTGTAAGTACGTTGGCCAGCACCAGCGGGCGGGCCACGGCGTCGGGCAAGGGATTGTGCCGCTGACGAGGCAGCAGCTGCCACCCGGCGTAGCAGGCCAAGCCCAGAAAAATGGCGCCCCAGATGCTAAACGCGTAGCCGGCCGGCGTGAGCAGCGTGGGGTATTTGTAGGATACCTGCGCGTTGGTTTGCCCATTGAAGGGGTAGCGTTGCGAAACGTAATTTATCCCCAGGTTGCCCGCAATGGCCGCCGCTACCGCCCAGCGCCAGGCGCGGCTTTCTGTGGGAGCCATGAGAGTATCGAAGGCGGCTTGGGAAGTGGTAGAAATCGGCATAGGTAGTAGTAAGGCAGCGAGAGAATAAGCCGCAAGTACGTACGCAATCAGGGAAATTGAGGTGCTGTTGCTTCCCCTTTACGCTTCGTTGACCTCGCTTGCTGGTAGCCATCAAATATTCCCTAACATTGCTACCACAGGCTGCCTGTTCAGTTGAGTTATCATCCTATTTCACCTTCATTTTTCTTGTATGCGTAAACACATTCTCTCTGCTTTGGCTCTCACGTTTCTCGCTGGTTCGGTAGCAATAGCCCAAACCGCGCCGGCGGCAAAAGCTGCTCGTACTACCACCGCTACCACCAAAAAGACTACTGCCGCCCGCCCAACGCAAGGCGCCGCTGCTGCTAGCCCGAAAGCCGCTCCTAAAGCCGAGGCCAGCACGCCAGCAAAGCCCAGCAAGCCGGCCGCCGCCCAGGATTACTAGGCTCCAGCTACTACCACCAAAAAAGCCCCGGTACCTGCAGGTACCGGGGCTTTTTTGGTGGTAGTAGCTGAGGCAAGCGCCTACAGCTTTTCGGCTAGGAAGCGGGCCGTGTGGTTGGTGTCCTTGAGCTTCACCATTTCCTCGGGTGTGCCTTCGAACAGCAGGTGGCCACCGTTGAGGCCCCCCTCAGGGCCGAGGTCAATCACCCAATCAGCGCACTTGATGATGTCCATGTTGTGCTCGATGATAAGTACCGAATTGCCTTGCTCCACCAGCGCATTCAGAGCCGTCATCAGCTTGTTGATGTCGTGGAAGTGCAGGCCGGTGCTGGGCTCGTCGAAGATGAACAGGATTTTGTCGTTCTGCAGGGTGTTGCCCTTGGTCAGGAAGGAGGCCAGCTTCACGCGCTGGGCCTCGCCGCCGGAAAGCGTGTTGGCCGACTGTCCCAGGCGGATGTAGCCCAGTCCTACGTCGTCAAGGGGCTTGAGACGCTCTACTATTTTGGGCTGGTCCTTGAAGAACGTGATGCTGTCCTCAATGGTCATTTCCAACACCTCGTTGATGCTCTTGTCCTGGAATTTCACGTCCAGAATATCCTGCTTGAACTTGCGGCCCTCGCAGGCTTCGCAAGTCAGATAGATATCGGCCATGAATTGCATTTCAATCTTCACCTGGCCTTCGCCCTGGCACACCTCACACCGGCCCCCGTCAATATTGAAGGAGAAGTGCGAAGGTTTAAAACCGCGGGCTTTGGCTAGCTGCTGATCGGCAAACAGGCTCCGGATGGCGTCGTAGGCCTTCACGTAAGTTACCGGGTTGGAGCGGCTGCTCTTGCCGATGGGGTTCTGGTCCACGAATTCCACGTGGGTTACCTGCCCGTTTACGCCCGTGAGGCGGTCAAATTTGCCGGTTGCCTCGCCAGCACCGCCCCCCAGCTGCTTGAGCAGGGCCGGCGCTAGAATCCGCCGAATCAAGGTAGACTTGCCCGAGCCCGAGACGCCCGTTACCACCGTCATCACGTTCAATGGGAACTTCACCGATACGTTCTTAAGGTTGTTCTCGCGGGCGCCGGTCAGCTCCAGGGCGTTGCGCCAGGGTCGACGGTCTTTCGGCACCGCTACCTCCAGGCGGCCGCTCAGGTATTGGCCAGTGTAAGTGTCAGAAGCCAGCACCTCGGCATAAGTGCCCTGGAATTGGAGAATGCCGCCGCCGCTACCCGCCTCGGGGCCGATGTCGATGATCTGGTCGGCCTGCTCCATCATCTTATCCTCGTGCTCCACCACAATGACGGTGTTGCCAAGCTGCTGTAAGGAGCGCAACACGCCAATGAGCTGCTCGGCATCTTTGGGGTGCAGGCCAATGCTAGGCTCATCCAGAATGTACATGGAACCCACTAGCGCTGAACCCAAGGACGTAGCCAGAGAAATCCGCTGGCTTTCTCCGCCCGAAAGCGTGCTGCTCAGGCGGTTCAGGGTGAGGTAGCCCAGGCCTACGCGGTTCAGGTACTCCAGGCGGTTGGTGACTTCCGTCACGAGGCGCTCGGCTACTTTAGCTTCGTGCTCCGGCAAGTCGAGGTTCTGAAAAAACTCCAGGGCCCGGCTGACGGGTAGCAGCACCAAATCGGTAATGCTTTGGTCCTGGATTTTGACGTACTGGGCGTCCTTGCGCAGGCGGGTGCCGCGGCAGTCGGGGCAAGTGGTGCGGCCCCGGTAGCGGCTTTGCAGCACGCGGTACTGAATCTTGTGGGTCTGGGTAGCCACCCACTTAAAGTAGGCGTCAAGGCCCTCAAAGTACTTGTTGCCCTTCCAGAGCAGTTGGCGTTCGGCCTCGCTCAGCTCGTTGTAGGGCCGGTGAATGGGGAAGTCGAAGCGGATACCGTTTTTCAGCAGGGGCTTCAGCCACTCGCTTTGTTTGTCGGTGCGCCAGGGAGCAATGGCGCCCTCGTACACGGTCATGCTCTTGTCAGGGATGACCAAGTCCTCGTCAATGCCCAGCACCGAGCCGAAGCCCTCGCAGGTCTGGCAGGCGCCGTAGGGATTGTTGAAGGAAAAGAAGTTGACGCTGGGCTCCTCGAACACCAGGTCGTCCAGCTCAAACCGGTCGGAGAAGGTGCGGGTTTCCTCGTCGAGCTTGGCCACGCAGGTGCCATGCCCTTCGAAGAAAGCCGTTTGCACGGAGTCCGACAGGCGAAACATCAGGTCTTCGTCGCCGGGCTGAATCACGGCCCGGTCAATCATGATGTACACGTCGCCCTGCACTTCGGGCTGACCTTCGGCAATCAATTCTTCAATGAAAGCCGTTTCGCCATTCACTACCACGCGGCTGTAGCCTTTCTGCAAAAGCAAATCCAGCTCCTTGCTCATGGGTCGGCCGTCCTCACTAGGTAGCAACGGCGAGAGCAGCATTACGCGGGTACCTTCGGGCAGGCGGAAGAGGTAGTCCACCACGTCGGCCACGTTGTCCTTGCGCACCTGCTCCCCACTCACGGGCGAGTAAGTGCGGCCCACGCGCGCAAACAGCAGCTTGAGGTAATCGTAAATTTCGGTGCTGGTGCCCACGGTGGAGCGGTTGTTCTTGATGCTGACCTTCTGCTCAATGGCAATGGCCGGCGAAATGCCCCGGATGTAGTCCACGTCGGGCTTGTCCATGCGGCCCAGAAACTGCCGGGCGTAGGAGCTGAGGCTTTCCACGTACATACGCTGCCCCTCGGCATACAACGTATCAAACGCCAAGCTCGACTTGCCCGAGCCCGACAAGCCCGTAACTACGATAAACTTATTGCGCGGCAGTGCTACGCTCAGGTTTTTGAGGTTATGAACCCGGGCGTTTTTTATCAGAATAAACTCGCGCGGATCGAGCTGGTCAATGGGGTCGGCCGCGGGGGCGGCTACTTGCAAAGCGGAATTGTCGGCCATAGGTCGTTCAACAGCCCGGGGCTAGGGTTTGGTTTCCGGCCGGGGTAGTTTGGGCAGGCGAAGGTACGGCGGGGGCGGCCTAGGTTGGTAGTAGGAGGTTTCTTTGTAATCTCACCTTATTACTTTGTTCTGGCTACGAGTATCTGACTACCTTTTAGCTACTTCTCCTTTAAACCATGACTCATGTTTATTCTAGCCTGCACGATAGCTTCGTCGCGTGCATCTTGGGTGGCGCTATTGGAGATGCCTGGGGCAGCAGCTTTGAAAACGAGGTGACGCCACCTGCTGCTACCTTTTACCTAGGCGGCAAGCCGGCGGTATCCCGGCGTTGGACTATTACCGATGACACGCAACTCACGCTGGCAACTTGCGAAGTACTAGCTAATGGTCCTTTTGATCCGGAATTACTTGCAGAGCAGTTTCGGGTGTATTATCGGCAAGCAAAATTGGTTGGTCTGGGAGCCAGCACTCTAAAGGCTGTGCGCGAGATGGAGGCAGGAATCCACTGGACCCAAACCGGCCGGCGCGGGCAATATGCTGCCGGCAATGGGGCAGCCATGCGCGTGGCACCCTTTGCATTTTATTCCGCCACTACCCGGCAACACCTGTACGATGCCTGCCGCATCACCCACCAAAATGAGGAAGCTTATGTGGGCTCGTTAGCCGTGTACTTAGCCATTAAAGCTGCTACTGCGCGTACCTGGAATGGTCGCAACAACCTCATCAGCCTCATTCTTCCCGAACTGCCCGACACGAATCTGAAAGACCGGCTTCTGACAATAAATGAGTATCCGCGCACTGCTACTATTGCCGACGTAGCCCACTTAGGAAACAATGGCTACGTCGTAAACTCGGTGCCCTTTGCTATCTTTTGTGCCACCAAAATTCTCGACCTTGGATTAGCTGGCTTGTTGCAACAACTTATTGCTACCGGCGGCGACACGGATACGAACGCCTCCATTGCAGGTCAGCTCGCAGGAGCTTTGGTTGGATTGGCGGGAATACCAACAGAATTGCTTTTGAAGCTAGAGCGGTTGCCGGAATACCAATGGATTAAAAGCATCATCAACCAAACGCTTCCCTCACTTGAGTAGAGCGACAAGGTTACCTGCTACCTCTTCCCCAACCCTTTCCCTACTACCCCCTTCCACAGCTCATACCCTGCGGGCGTCATGTGCAGGCTGTCCGCCACGAACAGTTCCGGGCGGGGCCGGCCATTGGGCCCTAGCATGGGGGTAGCCACATCCACGAAGCGTAGGCGTTTGGGGTGGGCGGCAATGTATTCCCGAATGAGGCGGTTGGCTTCCTGCACTTTCGGGTAGAGCGCCCAACGGGAGGGGCTGGGCTTAATGGCCAGAAACACCAGCGGCACTTTGGGCAGCTTCTGCTGCATCAGCTTCTCAAAGGCTAAAAATGACTGAAATACTTCTTGCGCGGTAGCCCCAGACCCAATGTCGTTGTCGCCCTCGTAGAGTACAACCTGCCGCGGCTGGTAGGCGACAACCAGCTTGTCGAAAAAGTACAGGGCATCGGGGAAGCGGGAGCCGCCAAAGCCACGGTTGAGCACGGGCTGGCCTGGGAAGTCTTGCCGCAAGGTTTCCCACTTCCGGATGGATGAGCTGCCGTAAAACAAAATAGGCCGCCTGGGCGGGGGCGCAAGACTATCCTGGCGGGCGAAGGCGCGCAGCTCGGCGGCCCATTGAGCCGGGTTGATGGCCGGAGTCTGGGCCCGGCTATGGTGGGCAGCAACGGCGAAAAGCAGTAGGAGCGCCCCGGCTCTCACCCAGCGCATAAGTAAGTAAGGCATCAGCTCAGCATGAAGAAGTACATGAGGTAGGGCAAGGTAACCCGGAACCAGTAAAGCGCCTGCAAGCGCAGCACACACCATAGCAATAATACTGCGCTACCTCCCGGACCGGGTAGCACCAACCCACTTTTTGGCTCCTGAACTAGCAGGTTCAGGCCGGAATCAATATAGAGGGCATCAGATGTTCACAACCTGAACAATAGACGGGAGGTGCTAAAAAATTTTAGCCCTTCTCACTACCTCTAATCGGGTTCTGCGGTTGCGGGCGTAACTCTGGCTGGTATGTATGCGTCAAGTTTGATATTTTCATACCTAGTATGCGCGCTTAGCGGTAAAATACCCCTGTTGACTTTCATTTTATGAAGAAAACCCTACCCGCACTTTTCCTGCTTTGGCTCCTGTATTGGCTACCGCTGACCTTGTTAGCGGCCGGCGACCCGCCTACCCTGAACGGCCAGTGGAAGGGCCCGTTGAAGGTACCGGGCGGTCAGCTGACGCTGATTATCACCCTGGTTCCGTTGTCTAATGGTGCCTACTACGCGGCGCTGGATGCTCCTCAGCAGCGCATCAGCCGCATGCCCGCCGAGGTAACCCTGAAAGGCGCTGACATTACCGTTAGTATTGAGCAGGCTGGTAGCAAGTTTGTGGGCAAAGTGAAGGACGGGGGCACCACATTCCAGGGCACCTGGTCCCAGCCCGGCCTCACGGCTCCGCTCACGCTTACGCGCCTCAAGCCCGCAACTCAGCCCGTGGCCGCCAGCAAGCCCCGCCTAACCCCGCCCTACCGCGAGGAAGACGTTAAGTTTCTGAATACCAAAGCCGACCTGGCCTTAGCTGGCACCCTCACTATTCCGGCCGGTCCTGGTCCTTTCCCGGCCGTGGTGCTGCTCTCCGACAATGGCCCCCAGAACCGCGACGTGGAGCAGCAAGATTACCGCATGTTCGGGTCACTGGCCGACCACCTCACCCGCCGCGGTATTGCCGTGCTGCGCTTCGACGACCGGGGCGTGGGCAAATCTCAGGGCAACCACTTCACTACCACCACCGTGGATCTGGTATCGGATGCCCAGGCCGCCATGGTATACTTGCGGGCCAAACCCCTCATCGACCAGCGCTACATTGGTCTGATTGGTCACGGAGAGGGAGCTAACGTGGCACTTTTGGCTGCCGCGGAGCAGCAGCCCGCTACCCCGGCCTTCGTGGTAGCCTTGTCGGGCTACGGGATTCCGGGCCGCGACGTGATATTGCGGCAACAGGTGGAGATTATGCGCTTGATCGGCTCAAACCCGGCCCAGGTGAAAGCCGCGCTGGAGTTGCACAAAGAGATGGTAGAAATCATCCGACAGACGCCCAACGATAACCAGGCCCGTGGCAAAGTGGCCGCTACCCTGCGCTTCAACAACACCGACATGGACCCCCACATGGCCCGGGCTCGCGCCGTGCAGCTCACCTCGCCCTGGTCGCGCTACTTCCTCGATTTTGACCCGACCCGCAGCTTAGCCGAGGTGAAGTGCCCGGTACTGCTGCTGGGCGGCTCCAACGATTTGCAGGTAGACCCCAGTCAAAACATGGGCCCGCTAAAACAAGGACTGAAGAATGCTAAAGTGAAATCGGCAAAGCTGGCGGGTGTCAACCACTGGTTTCAGCCCGAAATGAAGGACTGGCCCTTAGTCAACGGGGAGCAAGCACCAACCTTCTCGCCGAAAACCCTGACAACGGTTCGGGAATGGATATTCGAAAATACGGAGCGGCCCCAGCCCCTACCCACCTCGGACACCAAAACGGCTACGACCCCCAAACCCACTAAACGCGCCCCGAAATCGGCCCAGGCCAGCCGCTAACGTAGCGAGCTGCTCAGGCAAAGAAAAAGCGCCGCAGCTGAGCTGCGGCGCTTTTTCTTTGCCTGCCATTCACGGAACCTCCGCCCTGGTTTCGGACTTATAGTCAACCATGCTAGCGCTGCGCACCGACTTACACGACATCCTCACCTTTGGCATGCTGAGCCGCCACACGCTTGACATTCTGCGCCACAAGCACGGAGTAAGTGAGGGCGAGTTGTTTTCGGCGCTGATGCAGGTGCTGCGCGAGCAACGAGCCGCATCGGCCGCGCCCTACCCCACCCCGGATCAGCTGGTATGCCGAGCCGACGAGCACGTTTGCCGCCACTGCGGGGAAATTCTGCCGAAGAAAGATGCCATGAAGCACCTCTGGCAAGCTCATGACCTAGTAGTGCGCCTCCGGCCCGAAGACCACTACACCACCGATGTGCGCTTAGCTGCTCTCTACCGCGAAGCCCAAGCTGCTGGAACTGACCCTGAGCCGCTGGTAGCGGCCTGGGCCACGGCGGAGCAATTTCAGGAGCAGTTTACGCCTGCACCTGGGGCCGGCCTGCGCCGCTACTTGGTGCGCCGCCGGGGCTATACCATGCTGTTAGTAGGAGCACCCTCACTCAATAGTGCTTATCATCGGCAGGACCTGAACCGCGACAATCAGCGACGCGGCTTTGTGCGCTGCCTGCAAGGCACCTTTCTGTTGGTTCCGATGCGGGCCTAGTACTGGCGTAGGCAAATAGCTTACCATGTGCATAAACCCTGTGTTATCCACATACTTATCCACAATTTGCAGAATTATCAGAGCGAAACCGGCTATTTGGTATCTATTGGAAACGAGGCTGCGTAGGAAATTTTCTCCCTACATGTTCTGCTTATGACTTTCTCGCACTCACTTTTAGTTGCTGCCAGCGGCTTGTGCCTGCTGGCTTCCTGCCAGGGCCGGGAGCAACCTTTTGGTACTGGCTCTGAAAACGCAGCCGCTGACAAGGATGCCGGTGCCGCTACCCTCCCCCTGGCCGGCATCTACGCTGATACCATGCCTTGCAACGACTGCCAGGGCATCGCCACTCGCCTTACCCTCCGGCCCGACAGCTTGTACGAGTTGCAAGAAGCCTACCTCGGGCGCACCTCGCCGGTTAATTACCGCCGGGGCCCGTGGCGGGTCCGGGGGCAAGTGGTTACCCTGGAGCCCAGTGGCAACGACCCCGTACGCCGCTACTCCGTGGAAGCGGACCAGTCGTTGCGCTTGCTGGATGCCACGGGTAAGCCCATGCAGGCAACCGGCCAGGACTACACCCTGAACCGTACGGCTAACAGCGACCTGAGCGCCGCTGGCACCCGCCGGGAGTTCACCGGTAAGTTTACCTACCAATCTGATGCTGCCAGCCTAATCGAATGCGGTTCCGATAAGCGGTACACAGTAGCGCCAGCTGGGCTTACCGCTGATCTGCAACGCCGCTATACCACTACCCGAAAAAAAGACGGCCAAGCCGTTTTCGTGCGGGTGCTGGCTACAGTACAAGGCCCACAATCGGGGGCTGAGGAGGCCTTGTTAGTAGAGAAAATCCTGGAAATGAAGCCGGATCCTATCTGCCCCCAAGAGCAGAAGCAGGCCTTCCAGAAGTAACCTACCTTATTCATGCCCACAAAAAGGCCCGCTCGAACGTAGTTCAGGCGGGCCTTTTTGTGGGCATACTTTTTGGCGCCTATGCTTTCTGGGGCTGGGGCGTCAGGTCCAACTTGCGCAGTTTGTTGGCTTTCAAGGTCGTAATTGCCACAACCACCAACGTCATAGCGCCCCCAAATACCACGGAGTTTACCACTCCCAGTAGTTTGGCCGCGGCCCCGGACTCAAACGAGCCAATTTCGTTGGACGAGCCAATAAAGATGTTGTTCACGGCCGATACGCGGCCTTTCATGTGCTCCGGCGTAAAGGTGTGCAGCAACGTAGACCGCACAATTACTGACACGGAATCGAAGACGCCGGTTAGGAACAGCAGCCCCAAGGAAAGCCAAAAGTTGGTGGATAGGGCAAAACCGATGGTGGCTAGGCCAAAGCCGGCCACGGCCCACAGCAGCTTGCGCCCGGCCCACTTCCGAATGGGAAAGTACGTAAGGCTCATGGCCATCAGTACCGAGCCAACGGCCGGCGCAGCCCGCAGATACCCCAGCCCTTCGGCCCCAACTTTTAGAATATCATCGGCGAAGATGGGCAACAGGGCCACGGCTCCGCCAAACAGCACCGCAAACAAATCCAAGGACAAGGCGGCTAGCACCAACTGGTTCCCAAAGATGAATTGTACCCCACTCAGTAGACTTTCCTTCAGGCTGAGCTTCTCGCCCTCCCGTGCCGGCAGGGGCCGGCCCGCAATGCTGATAAAAATACTAAGTGCCACCGCCATTAGCACGGCATCCACGGCGTAGGCCGTAGAAATACCAGCGTCGGTTTGGTGCCGGCCGGCCAAGCCCACAATTAGGCCCCCAATAGCCGGTCCGATTACGGAAGACGCCTGCCAGGTAGTACTGTTCCAGGTAATGGCGTTGGACAGCACCTGCCGGTCGGGGAGCAACTGGGGCATAAATGAAAACAAAGCCGGACCCAAAAAGCCCCGGGCAATGCCGCTCACGAAAATAACCGCGTACAGGGGTAGCGTATAAAAAGCGTCTTTCTGCAACAACGTCAGCCCCGCTGGCCGCGACAGTAGCCACAACGAGACCGAACAGAGCAGCAATACCGCCACCGCTGACACGATAATGTTTTTGCGGCGTACTGAATCGGCCACATGGCCGGCGTACAAGGACACCACAATGCTAGGAATGGCCTCGGCTAACCCAATCAGGCCCAGAGCCAGCGGGTCGTTCGTGAGCTTGAACATCTGCCAGCTCACCACTACCCCTTGAATCTGGGTGGCCATTACCATGGCCGCGCGGGCCGAAATCAGCCGCCGAAAATCAGGAATGCGCAGGGCGGCGTAAGGATCATGGCGAGGGGTAGCAGAAGTGGACATAGAACGGAAAGGCGAAAACCAGCGAGTGAGCAAAGGTAGCTCCCCTGGCCGGTGTGGGCAGGAGCAACACGGTACTTTTACAGGTCCCCCGTGCCGAGCTCTTGCCTTACGCAAGCCGTTTTACCTGCGTTATCGTATAAAACAACCTTCGCCGGCTTGCATTACGGGCGCCATAGGTTTCTGGCAAAGCGGCTCCAATACCAATTTTGTGGTTGCCGCGCGCCGCCTGCTGTTCCATCTACCTGTTCTCCGTATGCCTCCATCCCAGCCCCCTACCACCCTCGATTTTGTGGAGTTTCGCCGCCCGGATGAGCTAGGAGTGCTTATCATTCGCTGGACGCGGCCGGTTTCGGCCGCTGAGCTGCAGCAAAGTTACGAGGCGGCCCTGACCGTAGCACGGCCGGCGGCGGTTAGGTATTGGCTGGCCGACTCGCGGGGCCGAGGGCCGGCCAGTGAGGACGACACGCATTGGGTATTAACCCAGTTTATTCCGCGCGTAGCTACCTCTTTGCGCGGCCGAATTTATTTGGCGTTCCTTGTTTCAGCCGCGCAGCTTAGCCCTGAGGAGCAGCAAACTGGCTCGCCCATGGTCCTCAGCGACCTTGCCCACGTTCGGCTCTTTGCCACGGAAGAGGCTGCTCTCCATTGGCTGCATAGCCGCCAGCACCTACACAGCGCCTAGCCTGCAGCGTTGGGGTTAGCCGCAAGTCGGGGCTACCCCGTATGCTAGCGTATTTCTCGCTCTTTCCCGACTTTATATGCTCACTCCCGCTATGCTACTTCGCTCTCTCGTGCTGGCTGCCCTGTTGTCAGGGGGCAGTGCTTTTTCTGCTGTTGCTCAAACTACTAAATCGGCGGCTACGGCGGCCACACTCAAAGACGGGGCCTTTGCCCGGAATGGCAAGATGTACCGCCTGCAGGCGGGGAAAGTCACGCCTCTAACTAGCCCCTTACGCGTTGGTAATGGCCTAACGCTGCAACCCGATGGCACCCTGCTCGGCAAAAACGGTTCCCGGCGCCGCCTAACCGATGGTAAAGCCGTGAACATGCAGGGTGACGTGGTGCTTTACCGCGACGACATGATGACGGCCGCGGCCATTGAGCGCCACGATGAGCTGACCACCGGCTCGAAACCTACCGTAGTAGAAATTCCTGCTACCGCCAACGTAACGGCCCTAATCCCGGAGTTGCAACGCACCGGCCAGCGCCTAGAGCAGCTTCGGCAGCTTACTGATTTGCTGGCGGAGCGAGCTACGGGCGCCGCAACAGGCACCAAAGCCACGGCCGCTTCTGAGCAGCAGATTCAACAGCTCAGTCAGCAGCTTCAACCGTAGTGCACGGTTTTTGCTTTTAGCTGTACAAGGGTAAACCGAAGTTTCTACACCCCAAGAAGCTTCGGTTTATTTATTTCATTGTCAATAAGTTATATATTTAAATACACTATTTAATCTAGAATTGTATATACTGAATATTTTGGTTTCAGATGCTGCGAAAAAAATTTTGGCTTTTGCGGGGCCAAGGCATTGTGTTTGGGCCGGCGGTTCTCTACATTTGGATTCACTGAGTTTTTCTTTACTCACTTCTTCTCCTTTTCACCGGCAACTGCACTCTATGGCCTAAAGCTCTACGTCCCCTAATTTTCGTAGTCTTTATGGAAACCATGCAGCCGAGCGACTCCGCTCTTATTTCGCTTTATATTGCCGGCCAGGAAGAAGCCTTCACTCAATTGCTTGAGCGGCACAAAGCCCGCGTATTTACTACTATTATGCTGATCGTGCGCGACGAAGACGTTGCCGAAGATCTGCTGCAGGATACCTTTATCAAGGCCATTCACACCATGAAGGGTGGCCGCTATAATGAGGAAGGAAAATTCTCGTCCTGGATTTGCCGCATTGCCCATAATTTGGCCATTGACTGCTTCCGTCGGGAAAAACGCAGCCCTTTGTTGAACCTTGATACAACAAGTCATGCGTTCAACTCGTTGTCGTTGGCAGAAGAGGGTGCTGAGGCTGCGCTTACCCGGGAAGAAACCCACGCGCGGCTTCGGGAGCTGATTCAGGAGCTGCCCGCGGCGCAGAAAGAAGTCCTGATCATGCGCCACTACGGTGACATGAGCTTTCAGGAAATTGCCGATGCAACGGGGGTCAGCATTAACACAGCGCTGGGGCGTATGCGTTACGCGCTGATTAACCTGCGGAAAAAAATGGCCGCACAACCCGTTTTCTATGATCAAAACGTTTACCCACGAGAAGCTGCTCCGGTACGTGTACAACGAATTGCCGGCTAATGAACAGCAGGAAGTAGAACAAGCTCTGGTACACGACCCCGAGCTGGCCGCTGCCTGCGCCGATCTACTGTTGGCCCAACGTGCCCTCGACGGAGCCCGGTGTACGCCTAAGCAGAGCACTACTAGTTCTATTCTGCAATACTCCCGTACTTTTTTGAAGGCCGGGTAGCATCTTCTTAGGGGAAAATTCTTGTCCTTACCCGCCTATGTTTCTAGAAACATAGGTGGGTAAGGACTTTTTTTGCGTGTATTTTGCGCGGTATTCATTTGTTGCAGCATGCGTAAGCCTGAGCGGTACCGCCTTTTTTTAGAGTATTTCACCACCAATTTTCCGGAGCCGAAAACGGAGCTGGTGTACTCGAACCCCTACGAGCTGATTGTGGCTGTGGTACTAAGCGCCCAGTGCACCGACAAGCGAGTAAACCAGATTATGCCGGCCCTGCTCCAGCAGTTTCCTACTCCTGAGCAGCTAGGCGCCGCTTCTGCCGAGGACATCTTCCCTTTCATTCGTAGCGTTTCCTACCCCAACAACAAGGCCAAGCACTTGGCGGGCCTCGGCCGCTTGCTTGTAGAAGAGTTTGGGGGTGAAGTGCCAAGCACCATTGAAGAATTGCAGCGCCTGCCTGGCGTGGGCCGCAAAACGGCCAATGTAGTAGTCTCGGTTATCTATAACCAGCCGGCTATGGCCGTCGATACGCACGTGTTTCGGGTATCTCACCGGCTAGGCTTGGTGTCCCGCACGGCTACTACGCCCCTAGCGGTGGAAAAAGAGTTAGTGCGCTACATCCCCGAAGACTTTGTGCATAAAGCCCACCATTGGCTTATTCTGCACGGCCGCTACATTTGCGTGGCGCGGCAGCCCAAGTGCGGCATTTGCCCCTTGAGAAGTTGGTGTAAGTATTACGCAGAGGTTGTGTCAAAGCAGGAACCCATCTTGCAAAAAAAGCCTCAAAAAGGCCCTAAAACCCCAACTTCACCGGGTACTAGTACAACATAGTATATAAGTAGTTATAGGCAGCACATAAGCACGCAGCTGTCTTATCAACAGGCTTGTTCAAGAATGCGCTGAATGGTCTGGCCTATCCGTTGGCGGTCAAAATGAGTAGCGGCAACCTGTTGTCCTGCCGCCCCTGCAGTCCGCAGCTGGGCGGGGTTACGCAGTATTTCGGCCAGCCGCTCCGTGAGTTTTTCCGCGTTGCCGGCGGGCGTGAACCAACCGCATTTGTGCTGCTCCACTAAGCTCTTGGTCCACCCTTCATTCGTGACTATAACTGGAGTTCCAACGGCTAGACTGTCGTAGAACTTGGCAGGTGAATTAGCATCGAGCACTGGCAGCCCGAGAAATGAAACGACCGATACATCTGCCAGCCGAAACCAGGTAAATACCGCGTGACGGGGCTGGGCCGGCACCAGCCGAATGGCGGAGCAACGGCCAGCCGCCGCTCGTAGCAAAGGCTCATGGTAGCCGTGGCCCATGAATAACCAGACGACATTCGGACACACAAGCGCCAGACGTTCGGCGGCCGCAACCAGCGTAGGAATATCATTGGCGCGCCCGAACGTGCCAGCGTACAAAATTACCTGCCGTCCTTCCAGCCCCTGCTCCTGCCGCAAGGCCGCTACTGCCGCATCGGTGGCCGTGGCTGCTAAGTCTAGGTCGGTTCCATTCAGAACCGTGTGCACCTTGCTGGGGTCGAAAGCCCAACGAGAGGTAGCGCCAGTCCCAACCTGTTGCACATAGCTTGTCATGTCGGGCGAGAGGGTCATAATGGCCCGCGCTTGCTGGTAGAGCCTGCCTTCTAGCTTGTACAGCTCCCGCCGGGCCAACTCGCTGGGCACCGCGCCCATGGCAATGGGAAAGGAAGGCCACAAATCCTGCACCTCAAACACCCACGGTACCCGACGCAAACGGGCCACTTGCGCAGCGGCCCAAGCCGCCGTAAGCGGGGTGCTAATACCCCAAATAACGTCGGGCTTGTTTATACGCAACCCTTCCCGCAGGGCGTAGGCAGCGTACTGCCCAAAGGAAAGCACGCGGCGGGCGGGGCCCATATTGTTCTGGTAAGGCACCGCCGCGGCCCGCATTTCTACTCCTTCCGGTAGCCACGGAAAACGCTCCGTCAGGCGCTGGGGCTCCCAGGTACGGGTGGTAATAAGCGTTACGCGGTGCTGCTGGGCTATTTGAGTCAGCAGCGAGTAGTGCCGGCTGGTGGCTGGGCAGTCGGGGTTGGTGTGGTACTGGCTGAAGACGGCAATGTGCATGGCTAGCTGATCCGGCCCCGGTTCTGCTTGGGGCGGTAGCGCGACTCGTTCAGAATGCGCTGGGCGTTTTTCTCGGCCATCAGCTGCTGCAGGGTAACGTTGGGGTGGTCGGCCATGTATTTGCGCACAATCTGCCAGCCAATCCAGGCCCCTACCCTGCCGGGACAGGTCTTGTCAATTTCCGGAATATTGGGCCGCTCCCCGATGTACTTCTGAATGGTGAAGGGCGCCGTGTTGTAGAGCAGGTTTTTGTCGATGAAGTGAGCCCAGATCTTTCCTTCGTTGAAACTCACTCCGGCCATTTCCTTGTCGGTGTAGCCCATAATCAGGGAGTCGGGGGTGCAGGGCAGCACTTTTTCAGCGAAGTACAAGGACTTGCCAAACTGCACCATCTCGGCCAGCATGGTTTGGTTGGTGAGCTGCTTCTGGTTGTACTTGCTGCTGATGGCCAGCGCCGCAGTGGGTAGCACGTGCTCCGGGGTGTAGCGCCGCTGAATGTAGCCCGGCACGTTGGGGCGGTAGGCAGCTTTTGGCCCCACAAAGAAATCGGTGCTAATCACCAGCAGACTGTCGTTGACAAACAAGTCCTGGCTCAGGCCGCTCACAAAGGTTTTCACGGGCGGCACCCGGAAGCTAGGGAAGTAATAGCGGATGTGCTGAAACATGGGCTGCAACTGCTGTTGCAACTGTTCTGCGCGGAAGGTAGTATCGGCCTGGGTGCCTAACTTTTGCAAACCGGCATTGGTAGCCAAGCGGGCCAGGGTAGTGCTGAGCACACTAGTTGGGTACTGCCCGCTCTGCAAGAACTGCCGGGCAAACAAGCCGTGCTCTTGTATGAAACGCTCGGCGTCCGCCGGATTCTTGATCTGGAAAAAGGGCTTCTCCAGGCGTTCCAGGGCCACCGGGGCCGAAACCTTTGCTACCTCCGGGTTCAGCTCACAATTTTCTTGACCTTTACTACAGGCAGTTAGGCCCAATCCGGCGGCCATTAGGAGTGCCAACAAGGTCCGCATACGGGCAGGAATGTGCATCACGCTTCTATCTTTAAGGCGAAATTAGCCAAAACGAAACGGCTCACCGCCGCGGCTTCGTGTTTCCCTCACTGTAATTCCGCAGTTGCCATGAAAAAAGCCCTGCTCGCCCTCTTAATTAGCGGTGCCACCATCGGCGCGGCCTCCGCTCAGGTTGAAATCGGCCTGAAAGTTTCTCCTTCCATCACGCACCTCCGCGCTAACTCGCTCGAGAATGGCCTGCAAAACGAAAAGGCCAAACTCAGCCTGGGTGGCGGCCTTATTGTTGATTATTTCTTCGGCGAAAACTACGCCTTTAGCACTGGCCTGGAGCTAACTGGCAAGGGGGGCACTATTAGCTACTTCGACCTCCAGCTTAATGCGCGGCAGCAGCAGAAAATTGGCCTGCAGTACTTGCAGGTACCCGTTACGGTGAAGCTGTTCACCAACGACATTGCCACCGATACCAAGCTGTATTTCCAACTTGGCGGTACCCTGGGTGGCGTTATTGCCGGCCGGATTGGAGGCGAGAAGTACTACACCGACCCCGCTACTACCGAGAAGAGCAAGGCCTCTAAACACGTTATCATTCCGGACGCAGGATTACGGGCCGGGCTGGGCGTTGAGCGGCAGTTAGGAAAGAACACAAAGGTATTGGCAGGCCTAAGCTACCACCGCGGGCTGCTCAACATTGATAACTACTTTGAGGACAGCCGGGGCTTCAAGGAAGTAGAGCTGAAGAACTCTGAATTCGCTCTAGACCTAGGTATTAAGTTTTAACCCAGCTCCTGAGCACATAAAAGGCCCGCGTACAAGAGTGTACGCGGGCCTTTTATGTGCTCAGGAGCTGGGTCTAAGCGTCATCATTCCACCACCTTTAGCTGGAGGGGCTCAGTTTCCAGGTCAGGAACCGGAGCTTACTGAGTGCGGGCATCGGCTGGCAGCTCCTGGGCTAGCTCCTGAAGAGCCCGGCGAATTTGGCTTACTATATGATCTGTGGCTGTTGTGCTGGCCGCCGCAGGCTGCCCCATGGGCGGAATGTCCTGTTCCAGTTGCTGCATGGCGGGTAGTACCCCTTGAATACCCAATGACTCCACACTGGGCTTTATGTGGTGAACCAGGGCGGCCACCTGGGCCCAGTTGTGGCTGGCGGCAGCAGCTTCCAACTCAACCAAGCTGGCGGGCATGTTGGTCAGAAACGACTGAATGATTTTGTCTACGAAAGCAGCGCGGCCACGGGCCATGGTCTGCAATTTGGCCAGGTCGTAGCTAGCCCCAGAAGCAAGAGTGGCGGGTTGAATTAGGGCCTCCAAGTGCCGGTATAAGTCCTCTTCTTCAAATGGCTTGGTCAGGCAGGCATTCATGCCGGCGGCTAGGTAGCGGGCATTATCAGCCCGGAAGGCGTTGGCCGTTAGGGCCAGAATGGGGATGTTGGCTTGGGCCGGGTCGGGTAGTTTGCGGATGATGGCTGTGGCCTCCAACCCGCTCATGCCGGGCATCTGAATGTCCATCAATACCGCATCATAGGCCCGGTGTTGAAGCATTTCTACACCGACCTGTCCATTTTCGGCCTCGTCCACCGCTACTCCCCATTCCTCCAGCAGCATGCGGGCTACGTCGCGGTTGATTTCGTTGTCTTCTACTAGCAGCACGCGCCGCCCGCGCAGGGCGCCGGTATCGAAGGCTGAGTGCACGGCGTCCTGGGTTACAGCGGGCGTACGGGGGAAATCCAGCACAAACCGGAAGCGACTACCCTTTCCCGGTTCGCTTTCCACCAGTAAGGTACCTCCCAACTGCTCCACAATGGCGCGCGATATACTCAGTCCCAGCCCCGTCCCTCCGAAACGACGGGTAGTATCGGCGTAAGCCTGGGTAAATCCTTCGAAAATGCGCGTCTGCTGCTCCGGCGGAATGCCTATGCCGGTGTCGGCCACCACAAATTCCACGGTAAGCGTATCGGGGGTAGAGGCCAGCTGGCGGCTGCTAACGGTGATATGGCCGCCAGGCTCCGTGAACTTGATGGCGTTGGCCACCAGATTAATCATAACCTGGTTGATGCGGTATGGGTCGGCGCTAACCCAGGGCAAGGGGCAGGTGTCGCGCAGGGGCATGGCCGTTACGGTCAGCCCCTTTTCCACGGCCTGCATCACCAGCGGTTGCAACGACTCGCCCAGGGAATCACAGAGGTTAAAGGCCGTTTGCTCGAATTCCAGCTTCCCCGACGTGATTTTGGCCATGTCCAGCACGTCGTTGATGATGGTAAGCAGGTGCTGGCCCGAGCTGCGGATAATGCGCACAAACTCCTGCTGGCGGGCATCGAGGCGGGTTTTGGCCAGTTGCCCAGCCATGCCCAGCACCCCGTTCATGGGCGTACGGATTTCATGGCTCATGTTGGCCAGAAAATTCTCCCGGGCCCGCACGGCCGCCTCGGCCTCATCTTTAGCCCGGTTCAACTCCTGCTCTACCAGAATGCGCTTTGTAATATTGACCAAATACAAGTTAGCGTACCCTTCCTCCCCGAAAGGGGCCACAAAAACCGTATAGAAACCTTCGCCTACAGAAATATCCACCTGCCAGGGCTGGCTATGCTCTAAGGCAGTAGCCGCTAGTCCCTGGGCCTTGGCCAGCAACCGAGTCTGGTCGGCTTCGCTCAGGGATTTGAATAGGAAATTGGCCGCTTGGTTGGTGTAGAGCAGTTGCCCCGTCCCATCCAAACGGAAAATAGGATTAGGGTTCTGCCCCGGAATGCTGGCTACGGCCCGCAGCCGATCCGTGGCTTGGCGATATTCCGTAACGTCGCGCAGCCTGATCAGCACGTTGCTACCCGTGCCAGTGTCGGCGGGAATGGGCATAAAGTCCCGCTCTAACACGCGGCCATCGGCCAGCTCCACGGGGTCGTTAAATACGGGCGCTCCTTGCTGCCGTTTGCTATGCACGGCTTGGGCAAAGCGCCCGGGGTCCGTGGTAAGCGGCATCAGAATAGTGGTCAGTTCTTGCCAGGGCCGGCCTACCCAGTAACTAGCGGGTTCCTCTAGCTCCCAGAGCGCACAAAACCGGTCGTTAATCAACGCTATTTGGCCCGCTTCATCCGTGAGCAACACCCCTTCCTGCAGATGGCTGACCAACTGATCCAGGCGGCGTTCGGCGGCGACGGTGGCAGAGGAGGCCTCACGCAAAGCTTCTTCCAGCGCCTGAATCCGCAGTTGAGCCTGTTCTAGATCCAAAGGCGAGTCGGCGGCAGTAGCGGAGGTGGAATTCATAGCGGAAGAAACGGCGTCCCCGAAAGTACTAGCTACCCTGCTCAACGGTCCTGAACTCTGGCTGAATGGCTCTTTTTACCCAGCCAATAGGGAGTTCAGGCAAGCGAATAGCTTAGCCTACCCCGAATGCACTACCCGTACCTACCGGCTTAGACCAAAAAACCCGCGTTGCTTCCTTGCAACGCGGGCTTTTCTTCTATCAGGAGGAGTTTTCTCGCAGAAAAAATCCGTCAGTCAGTTATTTCCAATTCCCGGTCCTGCAACCGGCTCATGGCCGCCGCGGCCGAGTGCAGCTCGATTTCCTCGCCGTGCTCGTCCTCGATGCGGTACTCAGTGAGGCCCAGACTTGTGTCTTTCATCACCTTTACCCACTTGTAATACTTCAGGTACCATTTCATTTGCCGACTTACCAAGCCTTTGGTGTAGTAAGCATGCAGGAAAGGATGCACCGAAAGCGTAATACCCGACTGGTTTTGAGCTACCAGCAGGTCGTCAATGCTGTTGTCGATTTCGTCCGTCACGAGGATGGAAGCCGAAATCTTGCCCGTGCCACCGCAGGTAGGGCACACCTCACCGGTGACAATGGCTTCGGCCGGCCGCACGCGCTGCCGGGTAATCTGAAGCAGGCCAAACTTGGTAATGGGGAGGATGGTGTAGCGGGCCTTGTCCTGCTTCATGATGTGGTGCACCGCATCTTCCACCTTCTTGCGGCTCTCGCCCGACTTCATATCAATGAAATCGACGACGATAATGCCGCCCATGTCGCGCAGCCGGAGCTGGCGGGCTACCTCTTTGGCGGCCGCGAGGTTCACGTGCAGGGCCGTGGCCTCTTGGTCGCCTTCCTGGTTGCTCTTGTTGCCGGAGTTTACGTCGATGACGTGCAGAGCCTCCGTGTGTTCGATGACCAGGTAACCGCCGCCGGGCACGGTCACGGTTTTGCCAAACAGCGTTTTCAGCTGCTTCTCAATGCCGTGCTGCTCGAAAACTTTCACCTTGCCGGTGTGCAGCTTCAGGAGCCCGAGCTTGTCGGGTGCAATCTGCTGCAGGTAGCTGCGCATCTCCTCGTACATCGTCGATGAGTCCACGGTAATGGCATCGAACGATTCGTTGAGCATGTCGCGCAGCATGGAGCTGGTGCGGCCCAGCTCACCCAGTACCTTGTCGTTGGGCTTGCCCGCGCGCAGGTTCTGGAAGAGCGTTTCCCACTTGCTCACCATGCTTTGCATGTCCTTGTCGAGCTCAGCCACCTCGCGGCCCTCGGCCACGGTGCGGATAATCACGCCAAAGTTGTCGGGCTTGATGGAGGCAATGAGCCGCTTGAGCCGCTCCCGCTCCGTCTTGCTGACAATCTTCTTGGATACGCTGATGGTATTCGAAAACGGAACCAGCACCAGGTAGCGGCCGGCCATGGAAATATCCGTGGACAGGCGCGGGCCCTTGGTGGAAATTGGCTCCTTTACAATCTGAACCAGTAGCTGCTGGCCCTTCTTGAGGGTGTTGTCGATTTTGCCGACTTTGTCGAGCGTCCCGTCAAACTGGAAGGTTTTCAGGGGGCCAACGGTAATTTTCTGCGATTGTACGCCTTTGCCCCACTTCACCAGGGAAGGAAAATTCTCCCCCAGGTCGCCGTAGTGCAGGAAGGCGTCTTTTTGGTACCCAATGTCAATGAACGCGGCGTTCAGACCGGGCATAACTTTCTTGACCGTGCCCAGGAAGATGTCACCGACTGAGTAGGCGGTGTCGTTGCGGTCGAAATGATATTCGATGAGCCGCTTGTCCTGTAGCAGGGCAATCCGTTCTCCGTCCTGAGTAGAATTAATGATTAATTCGTTACTCAATGGATTAAGCGGTTAGAGTAGCACCCGGCGAAAGCAACTGCCCTACCTCCCCGAAACCCGTAAAGGGAAGCCAGTGCATAACAGCACCGGCTTCCCTTCCAAGCCAGGGGGAAAGCATATAGCTAGCCACTCTCCGAGATACTAAGTGAGAGATAGACGAGGACGTTTCCCACAGGAAATCCGCGCCAGCAAACCCCGGAAGGGCTTACTTCTTCTTGTGACGGTTCTTGCGCAGACGCTTCTTCCGCTTGTGAGTGGCAATCTTATGACGCTTTCTCTTTTTACCGCAGGGCATGAGTTGAGATGGTTAAGGGTTGTAAAAAATACTTAGTTCAGCTTTTGCAATTGCTCATCCACTGAAGCCGCCAGGGCGGGGTCGGTGCTGAGGCTTTTGGCCTTCTGGAAGGCTTTGCGGGCTTCTTCTTTGGCCCCGGTCTGGGCTAAAGAGACGCCAAGATAGAACTGTCCGTTGACGTTTTCAGTGTTAACGTTCACCAGTTCCCGGAAACGCTCCACGGCCTTATCGTACTGGCTGCTTTGAATGGCCAGTAAGCCAAGGTTATACAGCGCCTTTTCGTTGCGAGGATCCGCGGCCAGAACTTCTCGGAGCAACGTAATGCCCTGCACCGGATTGTCGCTGGCCATGTAGGCCATACCCAGGTTGGTTTTGGCGTCAAGGTTGTCGGGATTGTTTTTCAAGACTTTCCCGTACAGTTCCTGGCACTTGGCCCCCAGCAGTTTCTGCCGCTCCTCCGTAGCCGCGAAGCTGTAGGCTTCGAAGTACTCATCGGCGGCCCGCTGCCAGGCTTGCTCACCGGGGCGAGCAATGGCAACCTGCTCGAAGTAATACCCGGCGCTGTCGAACTTCTCGACGGCCTTGTACTTGGCCGCCAGCTCCTGAGCCAACCGCAGGCGGCCCGTCAAGTCGGCGCCCGAGGCCTCATACTTCGCCAGCAACCCATTGATTTCCTGGCGCTGAGCAGCAGGCACCGTCATGTGCGGCTGCTCAGGCCCAACCGTTGTGGGCTGCTCTCCGGAGGAAGCTATGGCTTTGGAACCGTTGGTAGCAGGTCCGCCGCCGTCGCGGTTGGCAGTTTGCGCCGCATCTTGGGCCAGTTCCCCTCGCCCTTCTTTGGGCTTGACAACTACCTTCGGCAACAAAAACAAACCGGCCACCAGCGCAACCGCCAGGGCCAGAATCAGGAGTTGGTGCTTGGAAGAATTGGTAGTCATTAGCAGGAAAAAAAGCCGGCCGCCGGAGTTCCGAAACTGGAATTCCCGGCGGCTCAGCCGGCAATATTACAACAAGTGCGGGTTAGGCGTTGGCCGTTTCCTTGATCTTCTTGCTGTTTTTGATTTTGCCGATGAAAGTTTTCGACGGCTTGAAGCTCGGGATGAAATGCTCGTCGATGATGATCGACGTGTTTTTCGAGATGTTACGGGCGACTTTCTTCGCGCGCTTTTTGTTCACGAAGGAGCCAAAGCCACGCACGTAGATGTTGTTGCCGTCGGCCATGGAGTCCTTCACAACTTTGAAGAAGGCTTCTACGGTAGCCGAAACGTCTGCCTTTTCAATGCCAGTTTTGTCGGCAATTTCGGCGATTACTTCTGCTTTAGTCACGCTGGTAAGTGTACTAGGGAGTGAAAAATATTATGTTGGCAAAATGATGCCGTCCTCAAAACGTAAGCACTTGCCCGGTAAGAGTTTGCCTACGTTTTGAGGGGCACAAAGGTAGCCCCCTTTTTCGGTTTTACAAATGGTTTTCGTGCAATCCGTTCTGCTTCCCCGGTTGCATCCAACTTATTCTTTCTCAAAGCCTTGACATTTTCTTTAACTGCTCCTAACCAATCGTGGTTCGCGGGGGCGCTGCTGAACTGGTATCCGCGCCACCGCCGCGACCTACCCTGGCGTCATACCCGCGACCCATATGCCATTTGGCTGTCGGAGGTAATTCTGCAGCAAACCCGGGTGAAACAGGGCCTGCCCTACTACCTCGATTTCATCACCAGCTACCCCACCGTGCACGACCTGGCCGCGGCTCCGCAAGATGAGGTGCTGCGCCACTGGCAGGGCCTGGGCTACTACTCCCGGGCCCGCAACATGCACCACACGGCCCAGCAGGTAGTGCAGGAGTACGGCGGGCAGTTTCCGGGTTCTTATGGGGAGTTGCTGAAGCTGCGCGGTGTGGGCCAGTATACGGCCGCCGCCATTGCCTCCTTCGCCTACGATGAGCAAGTAGCAGTGCTCGATGGCAACGTGTACCGGGTGTTGGCCCGGGTGTTTGGTCTGACCCAGGACATTGCGGCGCCGGCCAGCCGGAAGGTGTTTCAGCAACTGGCCGATACATTGATTCCGGCGGACCACCCAGCGGAGTTCAACCAGGCTATTATGGAGTTTGGAGCCATTCAGTGCACGCCTCTGAAGCCAGATTGCCTGTTTTGCCCGCTGCAAAGCCAGTGCTACGCCTTCCAGCACGGCATGGTGCAAGAGCTACCCGTAAAGAGCAAGGCCAAAGCCGCCCGTACCCGTTACTTTCACTACTTGGTGCTACGGCACGGGAACACCCTGTATTTGCGCAAGCGCGGCCCCAAAGACATCTGGGAGGGCCTGTACGATTTCGCCTTGCACGAAGACGATACGGCCGAACTACCCGCCCCAACGCTAGTAGAAGCGGTAGAAAAGTTAGGCGGCCGGCTGGCGGCTAACCACGCGGAGGAGCCCGTGCGCAGCTTGCGCCATGTGCTAAGCCATCAGAAGGTAGAAGCCAAGTTTCACCCGTTGTGGCTGGCGGAGCCCCTACCTTCCGCGGCGTTACTGGCTACCGGCCTGCTACCCTACCAAGCGGCTGAGATTGAGGAACTGCCCAAACCCATGCTTATAGCTAATTATATTAGCAATATCGGCATCTAACCAACTAAATTATTTGGTATTTTAAATAGTAATTCGTATATTTATAACAGGAAATACATCCTCATTTACAGCAATAACCAACTCACTACCAATAGTATGGCAGGCGTGAACAAAGTTATTTTAGTCGGTAACTTAGGCAAAGACCCAGAAGTACGGCACTTGGAAGGTGGTACCAGCGTAGCCCATTTTACGCTGGCCACCAATGAATACTACAAAGACAAGCAGGGCAACCGCGTAGAGCGTACGGAATGGCACAACATTGCCGCGTGGCGGGGCCTGGCGGAGCTGGCCGAGAAGTACTTGCGCAAAGGCCAGCAGGTGTACGTAGAAGGCAAGATCCGGACCCGGCAGTACCAGGATAAGGACAACCAGACGCGCTACATCACGGAAATCATTGCCGATGAAATTTCCATGCTGGGTGGTCGGCCTCAGGGTAGCGAAAGCGTCTCTCCTCAACCGGCCACCACGGAAGCTCCTACTACCTTCCGCCAGGAACCGGAACTAGACCAGTTGCCGTTCTAAGTCTGCGCAGCTTAACCCTTCGTACAAGCCCCGGTTTCTGCCGGGGCTTTTTGCGTTTTCGGGCGCGCGCTTGGCCGGGGGCGAAAACGGTGAACCTCTGCGCTGCTTTCTTAGCTACCTTTGATTACTCATTTGCTTTTGCTTCGCATGGCCGTTTATCCAATGCTGCGTGCTGGGGGTGCAGTTCTCGCTTTGCTGGCCCTGGCCGCCGGCTGCACCTCTACCCCTGACTTTACGCCCAAGCCGAAAGGCTACAACCGCATCGACCTGCCCCCGCATGCCTACCAGCAGTTGGGGCCCGGCCACCCGTATCAGTTTGAGTACTCGCGCTACGCCAAGATTCTGCGCGACTCCTCCTACCTGGCCCAGCCCCACTGGATTAACGTGTACTACCCCTCGTTGCAGGCTAACGTGCAGGTGACATACGCCAGCCTAGCCGGCAAGCCCCAACTTTACAGCAAGCTGCTGGAAGATGCCCGCAAGCTCACCAGCAAGCACGAAATAAAAGCTACGGCCATCGACGAGAACGTGCTCAAAACGCCCCATGGCATGCGTGTATCCGTGTTTGAGCTGCAGGGCGAGGTACCTAGCCAGTTTCAGTTTTATACCACCGACAGCACCAAGCACTTTTTCCGGGGCGCCCTCTACTTCCGGACTGCTACCGCTAACGATTCGCTGGCGCCGGTGATTGATTACGTTAAGCAGGACATCGTGCGCATGCTGAACACGCTGCACTATCAATAAGCCACTGGCTTATCGTCACTGGCTGTTAGCTTTGTTCTGACAGCATGTAGAGTCCACAATCATCAATAACAGCTAACAGCTAACGGCCAACAGCTAACAGCTGATTAGAATGAGTAACTTCTTTCAAACCAAGATAGAATTTCTGCGCGGCGTGGGGCTGCAGCGGGCTCAGCTTCTGCAGAAAGAGTTGGGCCTGTTCACCTACGGCGACCTAATCCAGCGCTACCCTTTCCGCTACCTCGACCGTACCCAGTTCTACAACATCTGCGACTTGCACGATGACCTGCCCTACGTGCAAGTGAAGGGCATCCTGCGCGGGCGGGAAGTAGTAGGCGAAGGACCCAAGAAGCGCATGGTAGCCAAGCTCGCCGATGCCAGTGGGGAGCTGGAGTTGGTGTGGTTTAAGGGCGTGAACTACCTGGAAAAGATCATCAAAAATCACCAGGAGTACATTGTCTTTGGCAAGCCAACCATGTTTAACGGGCGGCCCCAGATGGCTCATCCCGAGCTGGAGGAGGTCACGGAGGCCAAAGCTGGCCAGAGCTACCTGCAGCCGGTGTACAACACCACCGAAAAGCTCAAAAATTACCACCGGGTTGATAGCAAGGCCATTGCCCGCATGGTGGCCGACCTGCTCAAGCTGGCCCTGCCCCAGGTGCACGAAACCCTGTCGCCGGACCTGATTCAGCAGTACGGGCTGATGGAGAAGGCCATGGCGCTCCAGCAGATTCACTTCCCGCAAAGCACGGAGCTTCTCCAGACGGCCCGGTTCCGGTTGAAATTCGAGGAGCTGTTTTACGTGCAGCTCAAGCTGCTGCGCCAGAAAGATCAGCGCAAAGTCACGCTGGCCGGCCAGATTTTCAAGGAAGTGCCTACCCTCGTGCACTTCTACAAAAACGTAATGCCCTTCGATCTGACGGGCGCCCAGAAGCGGGTTATTCACGACATCTACAAGGATTTCTGCTCGGGCCAGCAGATGAACCGCCTCCTACAGGGCGACGTAGGCTCGGGCAAAACCATTGTGGCCTTTATCAGCATGCTCATGGCCGCCGACAACGGGGCGCAGAGCTGCCTGATGGCGCCTACCGAAATTCTGGCCGATCAGCACTACGTGGGCCTGAAGCACTTTGCCGATATGCTGGGGCTGAAAATTGGCAAGCTCACGGGCAGCACCCGCACCGCCGAGCGCCGCGTTCTGCATGAGCAGCTTCGCTCCGGCGAAATGCACATGCTGGTGGGTACCCACGCCCTGCTGGAAGACGTAGTGCAGTTCCGGAACCTGGGCCTGACGGTGATGGACGAACAGCACCGCTTTGGGGTAGCGCAACGCTCCAAGCTTTGGCAGAAAAACCCTCATGTAATTCCCCACGTGCTGGTGATGACGGCCACGCCCATTCCGCGCACCCTGGCCATGACCCTGTACGGCGACCTGGACGTATCCGTGATTGACGAGCTACCGGCCGGCCGTAAGCCCATTGTCACGGTGCACCGTTTCGACTCGAACCGATTAAAAGTGTTCGGCTTTCTGCGCGACCAAATCAAACTTGGCCGCCAGGTCTACATCGTGTACCCACTGATTGAGGAAAGCGAAACCATGGCCGACTACAAGGACCTGATGGATGGGTACGAGAGTGTAGCGCGCGCCTTCCCGGAGTTCCAGATCAGCATTATGCACGGGCGCATGAGCGCCGCCGAAAAGGACGCCGAAATGCAGCGGTTCGTGAAAAACGAAACCCAGATTATGGTAGCCACTACCGTTATCGAGGTAGGCGTAAACGTGCCCAACGCCTCCGTAATGGTGATTGAGAGCACCGAGCGGTTTGGCCTCTCGCAGCTGCACCAGCTGCGGGGCCGGGTGGGCCGCGGGGCCGACCAGAGCTATTGCATTCTGATGAGCGGCTACAAGCTCAGCAAGGACTCGCGCACCCGCATTGAGACGATGGTACGCACCAACAACGGTTTTGAAATTGCCGACATCGACCTGAAACTGCGCGGCCCCGGCGACCTGATGGGCACCCAGCAAAGCGGCGTGCTAGATTTGCTGATTGCTGATCTGGCCAAGGATGGGCGCATCCTGACCGAGAGCCGGGCGGCCGCGCAGCAACTCATTAACGAAGATCCTGGCCTTAGTAAACCCGAAAACCTGGCTATCCGCCGCCACATTGAGAGCCTACCTGCTACGGCCGTTAACTGGAGCCGAATTAGCTAAGCCGGGCGCAGCATTAGTCAGGAAATTAAGAAAAGCCGTCCCGGCTGGGGAAGTAGTACTTCCCCAGCCGGGACGGCTTTTTGGCGGAATGGGCACAAAAAAAGCGACTTCTAAGAAAGTCGCTTACCGGTAGCTGGATTATTCAAGCGTATTGGCGGTTGTTGCGGGAGCTGTGGTTTGCCAGAAGCGGGAACCACCTCCCGGAATCTGTCGCTTGACCGAATTCTGGCCCTCCGACAAGGAAGCATTTTGAACTGGAACTTGCCAGCTACTGCGCACTGCCTTGGCCGCCACCGGAACGGTTGACTGCTGGCTTAGTTTGCCGAGGATGACAAGCGAAATCATGAGAGAAAAACGAAGTAAAGATTTCATAGCGTATTGCTGATTTAGGGCGGCCCGAGGGCTTACAAACTTCGAGCCAGACTAGCTTCGGTTAAAGGGCGTTAGTGGTGGAAAAGGAGGAAGAAAATCCAGACAAACAGTTGGCTTTCAGCTAGAAGCAACGAAAATATTCATATTTAGGGCTCTTCTTTACTACCTCATTTTCCGACTGATCTTTCCGGACTCTTCCAGTATCGGGTGCAAAGATCAACTATTCCCTGGGCTTTTTGCTGCCCTCAGAGTTAAGCCTGCATGAATATTCCGTTATCGGGCCAAGAGCTGACTTACCCGGCGCGAGGTGTAGGAGAGTGCCGCTGAAGTTGGATATCTTTGGAAGATATAGTTCTCATTTTTCGCGTCTTCACTTACTTAATTCCCTTTTTCCGTGCGTTTTTTCTTTGTACTCGC
This sequence comes from Hymenobacter sublimis, assembly GCF_023101345.1. Taxonomy (NCBI): domain Bacteria; kingdom Pseudomonadati; phylum Bacteroidota; class Cytophagia; order Cytophagales; family Hymenobacteraceae; genus Hymenobacter; species Hymenobacter sublimis. Next base: position 170,487 of record NZ_CP095848.1, on the reverse strand, counting down.
AGCCGGTTTTTCGCTGGCTAGCCTACTAACGAATCTGACTCCAGCGGTAGGACAACGGGTGAAATCAGCACCCTTCAGCTACGTGCCAGAACGCGCCGACGACCGGTACAACCAGCGCGTGACCCGGAAAACCCTGGCCCTACCCTCCGGTGGCTTCGTGATACTGGCGCATAAATCGGGTACGGAGTACGCCGTGGAGCGCTACGACGCGGACTTGAAGCGCCTGTGGAGTACGCCCCTAGCCCTGGGGGCCGGTGAAGCTGTGGACGGATTTGCGCGCAGCAGTGGGCAAGCGCTGGTCGTGACGCACGCCACCGGAGCCGCCCAGCAGCTCTCAGCCTATAGCCTAGACCTCAGTAATGGCCAGAAAAGCCCGGTTAAAAAGCTGACTGAAACCGGCCCGCGCGACCGGCGCCCTGGCGTGGCCTTCTCCCCCGACGGTACCAAGCTGGTGGTGTGGCGCTACCTCACCCGCAACGAGCAAATTAGGGCCATCAGCGCTACCGTGTACGATGAGAAGCTGCTCAAACTAAAGGACCGCACCTATGATTTCCATGATCAGGGCGGCTTCTTTTCCACTACCGTGGAAGTCGGCAATGATGGTTCGCAGTTTGTGACGCTCGTTAGTGACGGAATGAAGAAGCTTACCGTTCGCCGCTACCGCAACGATTCGCCGGAAGTCAAGGTGATGTCCGTGTCGGTGGGTGGCACGTTCGGGGGCAAGGAAGTCAACGTGTTTGATTCCCGGTTTTCCCTGCAGCCCGACAACACCCTCTATGCCGCCGCTATCTGTAACGAGCGAGAAAGTGGCCTGTATCACAGCCTGAAAGTAGTAAAGTTTGACTTTTCGGGTGAGGGTGAAATGAAGTTTGCCCCCGAAGTGAAGTTCAGTCCCGAATATTTGGCGGAAACCAACAAGGCCACGGGTGCCACGACCAAGCGCCTAGAAGATGTGTACCTGACGGACCTGCTGCTGACTGACGAGAAGCAGCTGGTGGTGGTAGGCGAAAAGAAGTACGAGGAAGGCGGCGACGACTCCCCCGGCCACACCCGGGAACTGCACTTGTTCGGTTACAACGAGTTTCAGACGCCTTCCTGGCACCGCATCATTGCCAAAGACCAGGTAGCTCCGGCCGCCGAGGGCTTCAGCAGCATCGGCTACCGGGCCGCCGTGTTCGGGCCCGATATTCAGGTAGTAACTTGGGAGAAAATCAAAAATAAGTCAGACCTGTACCTGCGCCGCGTGAACGCGCAAACGGGCGCAGTGCAGGAGCCGAAAGGCCTCGGGCTCAACGTGGCTTCCGACCAAAATCCGTCGTACGTCAAGGATTTCACTACCTGGCTCGACGCCAAAACAATTATTGGCGTCAGCCGGCCCAGCAAGAAATCCGCTTCACTGATGCTGAATAAAATTGCCGTAAAGTAGGCGTTACTCCCGCAATAAAAACGCGGTGGCTTCTTCACTAAACAGGCCGCTCCCGGTGTCGGGAGCGGCCTGTTTGGCTTACTTAGGTTGCGTGGATAACAGAAAATTTTGAGTCAAGAAAGACCGTCATGCAGAGCCGGAGGCGAAGCATCTCGCTTGAATCGTTGGGTTACCATTGCAGCCTCAGCACGCGAAATGCTTCACCTCCGGCTCTGCATGACTACCTTATAATTCACTGTCCGCACAGCTTAGAACTGGCCAATAGCTTACGGAAAGATGCCCAGCGACTGGTAGCTGACGCCAATCTTCTCGATGGCGCTGTAGAAGGCAGCCGTGCGTAGGTCTGTGATGCCGTTTACCTCATCCATCACCTTCCGGATATTCTGGTAGGCCGTAATCATGGTGTCTTCCAGACCGGAGCGCACGAGGTCAATCTCGTCGGCGCCGTGCACAATGAGCTGGCGTTCCTCGGGGGTAATGGTCTTGCCCGTGGTGCGCTCAATAGTGGTTACCAGACGGCGCATGGCGCCTTCCTCGGCCCGCTTGCCCATCCGCCCGAAGCGCACGTTCGAGAGGTTCTTCAGCCACTCAAAGTACGATACGGTTACGCCGCCAGCGTTGAGGTAGAGGTCGGGTAGAATGACGATGCCCCGCTCCAGCAGAATCTTCTCGGCGCCCTGGGTGGTAGGACCATTGGCTCCCTCGGCAATGATTTTGGCTTTAATATTCGCGGCGTTGCCCTCATGAATCTGGTTTTCCAGGGCGGCCGGCAGCAGCACGTCGCACTCCCGTTCCAGTAAGTCCAGGGAGTTCTCCACATTCTCCGCTCCCGCAAAGCCCAGGATGGAACCTGTCTCCTCCCGGTGCTTGAATACAGCCGCTACATCTAGCCCACTAGCGCTGAAAATACCGCCCTCCCGCTCTGCTATACCCGTAATGACGGCTCCCGCCTCTTGGCAAAAGTGAGCGGCATAGTATCCCACATTGCCCAGGCCCTGCACAATAATACGCTTGCCGGCAATGCCGCTAGTCAGGCCCATCTTTTCAAGCATGGGCTCATCCAGCAGCAACTCACGCAGCCCATAGAACACCCCCAGGCCGGTGGCTTCCGTCCGGCCCCGGATGCCGCCCTGGCCTACTGGTTTGCCAGTCACGCAACCGAGGGCATTGGTGTCGCCGTACTTGAAGGTCATGTACGTATCGGCAATCCAGGCCATTTCCCGGCTGCCCGTACCGTAGTCGGGAGCGGGTACGTCCATGCCGGGGCCAATCAGGTTTTTCTTGATCAGTTCACTGGCGTAACGGCGCGTAACGCGTTCCAAGGTTTGCACCGAGGTAGTACGCGGATTGATTTTTACCCCACCTTTCGCGCCGCCAAATGGCACGTCTACCAGGGCGCACTTGAAGGTCATGAGGGTAGCCAGGGCCATTACTTCCTCCTCATCCACATACACGCTGTAGCGGATGCCGCCTTTGCTGGGCAGCTTATGGTGGCTGTGCTGCACCCGAATGCCCTCGAATACTTGCACGCTCCCATCTACCTCAACCGGGAAGTTCACCTTATAAATGCTGTTACACACCCGAATCTGGGCAATAATGCCGGTGTCCAGCTTCGAGAAGCTGGCCGCATGATCATAAAACCGCAGCACACTTTCGTAAAAGTCCTTGCCTTTTACTTGCTCGTTGGCGTTGCTCATAAGAAGTGGAAGGTTGATGGTGGGTAGTCTACTATGCAACGGCTGAGATAAGTGCCGCGTTGTCGTTGAGTAGCCCCTTCCTGCCTCCAGCTTACCTACCGGGCAATATGAGCAGACCAACAAAAAAGCCGCTCCCGAACACGGAAGCGGCTTTGAACGCACCAGGAGCGTAAGTTGGGGAGCCGCCTGCCAGCAGCCCTACCCTTCTCTGCACCCGATAAACTAGTGAGTTAGTACACGTACTCGTTGGCGGCAATCAGCACGTCGGCAATGCGGCGGCGGGCGTCCTTGGCGTTGTAGAGGTCGGCTTTGGTGAAGCGCTTTAGGCCCATGGCTAGCAGGCGCTGCTCGTCGCCTTCGGTCATGGAAGCAATGGCGTCCTTGCCGAACTTGTTCACCAGGTCTACCGTGTCGTAGAGGTACACGCGGGCAATATCCATTTGGGTGGCCAGTGCCTCCTCGCCTTTCACACCCGCTTCTTTCTCCACGCGCAGCAGCGTGCTTTCGGCCGTGTACACTTTAATAGCCATGTCGGCAATGTTCATGAGTACTTCCTGCTCCTTAGCCAGGGAGTTCATGTACTTCTGCACGGCCGTGCCCGCTACCATTAGAATGGCCTTCTTCAGTTTCTGAATGGTTTTCTTCTCGGCGGCGAACAGACCGGTTTCCTCCTCGAGGTTGAAATCCGGAATAGCCATCAGCTCCTGCTGCACGGCCTGGGCGGGGCCCATCAAGTCCAGCTCACCTTTCATGGCCTTTTTCAGGATCATGTCTACGGCCAGCATGCGGTTGATTTCGTTCGTACCCTCGAAGATGCGGTTGATGCGCGAATCCCGGTAAGCGCGGTCCATGGGGTAGTCGGCCGAGAAGCCGTAGCCACCGTACACCTGCACGCCTTCGTCCACTACGTAGTCGAGCACCTCGGAGCCTTCTACCTTCAGAATGGCGCACTCCACGGCAAACTCGCGGGCCGCACCCAGCAAGGCTTCGTTGTGGCTCTGACCCTTCGCCAGCAGTTCCTGCTCCATGCGGGCAATGTCCATACCGGCGCGGTAAATAGCCGACTCCACGGCGTAAATGCGCACGGCCTGCTGGGCCAGCTTGTACTTGATAGCACCGAACTTGCTGATGGGCAGCTTGAACTGTACCCGCTCGTTGGCATACTTCACGCTCAGGGTAGCGGCCATTTTGGTGGCGCCCAAGCAAGCAGCGGCCAGCTTAATGCGGCCAATGTTCAGGATGTTGAAGGCAATGAGGTGGCCTTTGCCAATTTCGCCCAGTACTGCCGACTTCGGCACTTTCACATCGGACAGAAACACTTGGCGGGTAGAGGAGCCCTTGATGCCCATCTTGTGCTCCTCGTTGCCAAGGCTCAGACCAGGCGTGTTCCGCTCCACAATGAAGCCGGTGAACTTGTCGCCGTCTACCTGCGCAAACACGATGAATACGTCGGCGAAACCACCGTTGGTAATCCACATTTTCTGGCCGTTGAGCACGTAATGCTCGCCGTCCTCGGTGGGCATGGCTTTGGTTTTGGCGCCCAGAGCGTCGGAACCGGAGCCGGGCTCAGTGAGGCAGTAGGCCCCCATCAATTCCCCACTGGTCAGGCCGGGCAGGTACTTGGCCTTCTGCTCCTCGTTGCCGAAGTACAGAATAGGTAGCATGGCAATACCGGTATGAGCCGCAAAAGCCACCGGGAAAGAGTGGCCGCCACCAACGCCTTCCGTCACGCGCAGGGAGGTAGTGAAGTCCATATCTAGGCCGCCAAACTGCTCCGGAATGCTCACCCCGAACAGGCCCAACTCGCCAGCTTTTTCCATTAGGCCGCGCATCAGTCCTTCTTCGTGGTTGTCGAGGCGCTCCAGCAGGGGCTGCACTTCCTTCTCCACGAAGTCTAGGGCCGTCTGGTGCATCATGTTCTGCTCCTCCGAGAAATCGGCGGGGGTGAATACGTCCTGCGCGGCGGTTTCTTTAATGATGAACTCGCCGCCTTTCACAAGCTTGTTGGTTACTTCCATGACCGGGTGAGATGTTGGATTGGAGAAAATCGAAGTCGAAAAAGGAAAGAAAATGCTCGGCTTGCCTACTATTTGGCGGTGAGCTAGCCGCGCTGTTCTGTTGTACCGAAAGATACAAAAATATGTTATGCTTGCCGACTACTTCACGAAAAGAAAACCCCGGTTTAGCGGGGAATCCTTTCTGAGTGTACTGCCGAACGAAGTAGAGACACAATGGTTAAGCCTCGTCGTTATTGACATTGCTTAACCGGCGCGGTGCCAGCCGTTCAGCTTGTGCCGTGAGCGGCTGAGTTTTCCGCCCCCACTTGGTTACGGACCGCTCACGGCACAGGCTGCAATGGGTACTACTTCAGCAGCTCGTAGATGCCGGCCACGCCCTGGCCGCCGCCTACGCAGGCGGTTACCATGCCGTACTTCTGGCCCCGCTCGCGTAGTTCGTGGAACAGCTGAATGCTGAGCTTAGCGCCGGAGCAGCCCAGCGGGTGGCCCAAGGCAATAGCACCGCCGTTCACGTTCAGCTTGCTCTCGTCAATATCCAGCTCGCGGGTAATGGCAATGGACTGGGAGGCAAAGGCCTCGTTCAGCTCAATTAGGTCAATGTCTTGGAGCTGCATGCCGGCCTGCTTCAGCGCCTTCGGAATGGCCTTAATGGGCCCCATACCCATGATGCGTGGGTCGATGCCCTCAGTGGCATAGGTAATCATGCGGGCAATGGGCTCCAGGTTCAGCTCCTTCACCATGCGCTCCGACATCACCAGCACAAAGGCCGCGCCATCAGAAGTTTGTGAGGAGTTGCCGGCCGTTACCGAGCCGTTTTGAGCGAATACCGGGCGCAACTTGGCCAGCGCTTCCAAAGAAGTATCAGCCCGGGGACCTTCGTCGGTATCGACTACGTAGGAGCGGGTTTTCTTCTTGCCGGTGGCTTGGTCGAGATAGGTTTCCTCTACCGTGATGGGCACAATCTGCTCCTTGAACTTGCCCGCCTGAATGGCTTTGATGGCCTTCTGGTGGGAGTTGTAGGCAAACTGGTCCTGGTCCTCGCGGGACACTTTGTAGTCCTGCGCCACAGCTTCGGCCGTGAGGCCCATGCCGAGGTAGTAGTCGGGGTGTTGCTGGGCGAGCTTGTAGTTGGGCACCGTTTTCCAGCCTACGGTGGGTACCATGCTCATGCTCTCGGTTCCACCCGCCACAATGCAGTCGGCCATGCCGGCCGTGATTTTGCTGGCGGCCATGGCAATGGTTTCCACGCCGGAACCGCAGTAACGGTTCACGATGAGGCCCGATACATTCATGGGCAGAGCCAGCAGCGAAATCAGGCGACCCATTTGTAGGCCCTGCTCAGCTTCCGGCACCGCGTTGCCTACCATCACGTCGTCGATGCGTGTGGGGTCGAGGGCGGGCACGGAGGCTACCAAATGCTTGATAACGTCGGCGGCGAGGTCATCGGGGCGGGTGAAGCGGAAACCGCCGCGGGTGGCTTTGCCCACGGCCGTGCGGTAACCTGCTACGATATATGCATTCATGTTTTTAGAAGTTAGAGGTGAGAACTTGGAGCTTAGACTCTAGTAATTAGTTCTCAGGTTGAAGACTTTTTTGAAAGCCGTAGAGCATTCTTTGTAGTTCTGATAATTCAGCTGTGACTACTTGCAATTGTTCTTCCCTTATATACCCGAAGTCGGCAGCTAGAATGAACTGGGTTTCCAGTTCATAGGCAGATCCGGTAGCAACAGAGAGAAACTGGCTGAAATCCTTAGCTGAACCGCGACCAGCACCTTCCGCAATATTAGAGGGGATAGAAACAGCCGCCCGACGCATCTGTGAGGTTAAGCCGAAACGCTCATCACTGGGAAAGTTGGCACAACACTGATAAGTCAGCTTGGTAATCAGCATCGCCTTCTGCCAGATCTTTAAATCTCGAAATCGATGCCGACTTACCATACAGAACAACTCTAAGTTCTAAGCTCTCAATTCTCAGGTCTAATTACGCAGCGGTTTGCCGGTAGTTAGAATCGACTGGATACGCTCCAAAGTTTTCCGCTCGCCGGTCAGCGAGAGGAAGGCTTCGCGCTCCAGATCCAGCAAGTACTGCTCCGATACTTCGGTAGGGCTGCTTAGGTCGCCGCCGCACATGATGTAGGCCAGCTTGTTGGCAATTTTCACGTCGTGGTTGGAGATGTAGCGGCCTTCCTTCATGGCGTGTACACCGGTCAGGAACATGCCCAGGGCGCCTTTACCCTGTACCTTGATATTGGTGCGTTGCACCGGCTGGGTGTAGCCATCCTCAGCCAGCTCAATGGCGGCGGCCTTGGCTTGCGCGATGACGCGGTTGCTGTTTACTACCACCTCGTCGCCGCGGCGCAGGAAGCCTAGGTCGAAGGCTTCGGCCGCGGAGGTCGAAACCTTGGCCGTGCTGATGGTCATGAAGGTGTTGCGCAGCAGGTTGTACTCCGGCTCGCCTTCCTCGTATTTCAGAGCAGTGCGCAGAGTCATTTCCTTGGTGCCACCGCCGCCCGGAATTAGGCCTACCCCGAATTCCACGAGGCCCATGTAGGTTTCCGTGGCCGCTACTACCCGGTCGCAGTGCAGGTTCAGCTCGCAGCCGCCACCCAGGGCCAGGCCGTGCGGCGCGCCTACCACCGGAATGGAGCTGTAACGCATGCGCATCATGGCCTGCTGGAACTGGGCAATCATCAGGTTCAGTTCGTCGTACTCCTGATCCAGCGCGAACATGTACACCAGGCCCAGGTTGGCACCGGCCGAGAAGTTCGGCGCGTCGTTGCCTACTACCAAGCCGCGGAAGTCCTTTTCCGCCAGCTCCACGCCCTTCAGCAGGCCCTGAATTACGTCGGAGCCCAGGGCATTCATCTTGCTATGGAACTCCACGTTCAGGATACCGTCGCCAAGGTCCAGGACCGAAGCACCGGCGTTCTTCCACACGACCTTACCGGTAGCGCGCAGGTTATCGAGGATAATGAAGTTCTCTACCCCCGGAATGGCCTGGTAGCTCTTCGACTCGATGTCATAGAACTGCTTCACGCCCTGCTCATTCACTTTATAGAACGAAGTATTGCCGGCGGCCAGCATTTCCTGCACCCACGGCGCTACCGTTTTGCCTTCGGCCTGGGCTAGTTCCAGACCTTTCTGCACACCTAAGGCATCCCAGGTTTCAAACGGTCCCATTTCCCAGCCGAAGCCAGCGCGCAGAGCGTCGTCAATCTTATAGAGCGAGTCGGTGATTTCCGGAATCCGATTGCTCACGTAGGCGAACAGACCGGCGAAGGTTTTGCGGTAGAAGTCGGCGGCTTTGTCGTTGCCGGCTACCAGCATCTTGAACCGGTCCGCCAGCTTTTCAATCGGCTTAGTCGTTTCCAGGGTAGCAAACTTCACCTTGGAGCCGGGCTTGTACTCCAGCGTGTTCAGGTCGAGCGCCTGAATTTCCGACTTGCCGCCTTCGCCTTTTACCTTTTTGTAGAAGCCCTGGCCGGTCTTGTCGCCCAGCCACTTGTTTTCGGCCATCTTCTTGATGAAGTCGGGCAGCTGGAACACGGCTTTGGCTTCGTCGTTCGGTAGGTTTTGGGCCAGGCCGTTGGCGACGTTAATCATCGTGTCCAGGCCTACCACATCCGAAGTACGGAAGGTAGCCGACTTGGCGTGTCCGATAACCGGACCGGTGAGCTTGTCCACTTCCTCCACCGTCAGGCCGAGCTGGCTCATCACCTGCACCACATCCATGATGGCGAAAACGCCCACGCGGTTGGCAATGAAAGCGGGCGTATCCTTGGCCAGTACGGTGGTCTTGCCCAGGTACAGGTCGCCGTAGTGCATCAGGAAATCCACTACCGCTTGGTCCGTGTCCGGGCTCGGGATGATTTCGAGCAGCTTCAGGTAGCGCGGCGGGTTGAAGAAGTGAGTGCCGCAGAAGTACTTTTTGAAGTCGTCGGAGCGGCCCTCCGTCATCATGTGAATCGGGATGCCTGAGGTGTTCGAGGTGATGAGCGTGCCAGGCTTGCGGTACTGCTCTACGCGCTCAAACAGGCTCTTCTTAATGTCGAGACGCTCCACTACTACCTCTATCGTCCAGTCACAGCCGGCAATGTCCTTGAGGTTATCGTCGAAGTTGCCGGTCTTGATGCGGCTGGCGTCGGCTTTGCGGTAGAGCGGCGAAGGGTTAGCTGCCACGGCTGCCTGCAAGGAGCTGTTCACGATGCGGTTTTTCACCGCCGGATTGTCCAGCTTCAGGCCTTTGGCTTCTTCGGCGGGTAGCAATTCCTTGGGCGCGATGTCGAGCAGCAGCACTTGCACACCGATGTTGGCGAAGTGGCACGCAATGCGCGAGCCCATCACACCGGAGCCCAGTACGGCTACTTTTTTGATGGTACGGTTCATTCGTGGGGTGAATGAGGGGGTGAGAGATGAATTTTTTAGGCTGCTAGCTATCAGCGTTAGACTGGTAACATTTGAAGTTACTCGTCATGCCGAGTTTATAATCATGCTTTATTTCTTGCTGGCTTGCGTTCTTAACGGCCAAAAAGAAAGCTATCAGCTAAAAGCCACTAGCTAAAGCCCACGCATCAAGCCGGCGACTCGGAGCGGAGCGGTTTCGGTTTAAAATCCTCGTACAGTGTCTTGCTCTCGATCATGCCCGTAATCTGGGCTACTACTTTGAAAAACACGTTCAACTCATTCTGCGGGATTTTTTCCCGCACTTTCAGGTTGAAATGACGCACCGTCTGGCGGGAAATTTCCTTTCCGCGCAGGCCTTCCTCAGTTAAGAAAATGCGTACCGAGCGTTTGTCCTGAGTATCGGCCTGCTTATAGATGAGGCCTTTTTCTTCCATGCTGCGTAGAATGCGCGTCAGGGAACGGGTTTCTAGGCCTAGCAACGGAGCTATTTTGGTAGCGGGTGTGCCGTTCTCCTGGTCAATGTTCAGCAGCACAAAGCCGATGCTCGTGGTAATGTCGTGCTTGGCCGCCTGCGTGTTGTACATCCGCGAAATGGCGTGCCAGGCAACCTTTATGTTATAATCAACGGTTTCTTCGGGAGTCATGGGATAGTACGGCAAGTCCGGTAAACATACAGAAATATGTTATGCTTGCATACTAAGTTAACCAAAAAAAGTTTGGGGTTTGATTAAGAGTTATCCTCTCATCAAACCCCAACCTATTAGTAATTTACAAGCTTTGCTTATCTACGGCACGATGAACGCTACCGTATTGGAGGCCACACCAAGGCCCATGTACACGGTCCGGCCGGTGGCAGGATCGATGTATGAGCTGAAGGTATTTGGCACGCCGTACACCACTACATAAGCAGTTCGGCCCGAAGCCAAGCCGGCTGCGTTCAGACTTGCCCGGGTCAGGACTTGCGATGCATAGGAACTACTTGTGCCGTAAGTAGTATTGGCATATAACGTACCCGTTTCAGTTGTTACGTTAGGTGTAGAACCTACGTACATCTGGTAGCGGTAGAGCGAACCTGTAGGCATTACAGGGTTGACCAAGCTAAACTGCAGGGTAGCTGTTCCGGAGTATGAGTTGCTCGATACGGTGGGGTTAAGAATGCGGGTTGAAGAGGACTGCGTAAGGAAGGAGGTAAAGGCGAAGGTAGGCTGGTCACCCCCAACGTGACCTACGCTCACGCGCCGGTAGGTTCCCAAGTCCGGACGGGTATACGTCAGGTTGTAAGTACCTGCTTTTAGGTTAGCAAACTCGAAGCGGCCGTTGGCATCGGTGCTGACGGTAGCAGCGGGATTCGCCCCATCCAACGTTACCGATACACCGCTCTTGGCAGCCGGATTGCCTAGCTCATCTACCGGATTGACGAATCCGTACAAGTTGCCGGTCAGGCTCGGAGTTGCCTCGTCGTCTTTGGTGCTACGCCCTACGAGCAATGAGGTAGCACAGATGGCAGAGAATTAAAGTGACGTAAATTTTTTCATAAAGAACTGTTGAGATCAATACGGCGCTAAAGGTAGTGCAGCAGGTAGGATTATTCGTTGTAATCTGGACTTTCTACATAAAAAAACGGCCCCGTAACGTTGCGTTACGGGGCCGTTGGCTTAGTGCTTTTCTGCGTGTTGGTAGAGGCTTTCAATTATCGCCTTGTTGTTTTCGGTAATGGCCTTGCGCTTGACCTTCATAGTGGGCGTCATTTCGCCGGTTTCCACGGTCCAGAGCTGGGGTAGCAGCACCACTTTTTTCACCTGCTCCCACTGCGCGAAGTTGGTGTTGTACTTGTGCACGAGGTCTTCGTACATCTTCACTACCTTCTCGTTTTTCACCAGTTCCTCGTTGGAGCAGTCGCAGTTCACGTTGTTGCGCTTGCACCAGCCTTTCAGGGCATCGAAGGACGGAATCAGGAGGGCCGAGGGAAACTTCTGGCCGTCGCCGACCACCATGCACTGCTCCACCAGCGGCGACTCCTTCAGCTTGCCTTCTATCACCTGCGGGGCAATGTATTTACCGCCCGAGGTCTTGAACATTTCCTTTTTGCGGTCCGTGATTTTAAGGAACTTGCCCTCTACCAGCTCGCCAATGTCGCCGGTATGAAACCAGCCATCCGCGTCAAACTCCTTGGCCGTTAGCTCCGGCTTGTTGTAGTATCCCTTCATTACCGACTCCGACTTGGTCAGAATCTCGCCATCGGGGGCAATTTTCACTTCGGTATTGTCAATCACGGGGCCTACAGTACCAATCATGTTGTTTTCCGGCTCGTAGCCGCCCACGGCAATAACCGGGGAGGTTTCCGTTAGGCCGTAGCCCTCCATTACCCGGATGCCGCCGGCCCAGAACACCCGCGCCAGCCGGGGCTGCAGGGCCCCGCCCCCGCTCACAATGCAGCGCAGGTTGCCGCCCAAGGCCTCGCGCCATTTACTGAAGATGAGCTTATTGGCCAGAGCTAGCTGGGTGTTGTACAGGAAGCCGCCATCCTTCTGGTTGTCGTATTTCAGCCCTAGGTCCAGGGCCCAGAAGAATAGGCTTTTTTTAACACCATTTTGCTCGTGCCCTTTAGCGACGATCTTATCGTAGACTTTTTCCAGCAGGCGCGGCACGGTAGTAAAGATTTCTGGCTTCACCTCGCGCAGGTTGTCGGCAATGGTTTCCATGCTCTCGGCATAGTAAATACTCACGCCGTTGATAAGATAGAGGTGAGTTACCATCCGCTCGAAAATGTGGCAAAGCGGCAGAAAGCTCAGTGCTTTATCGTCCTTGGTGACGGGCACAAAACGCTGGGCATTGCGGCAGTTGCTCAGGATGTTGTTATGGGTCAGCATCACGCCTTTGGGCTGCCCGGTGGTGCCGGAGGTATAAATTAGGGTGAGCAGGTCATCGGGCTGCACGGCAGCCTTTAGCGGCTCTAGGTCGGCGGGGTTGCCTTGCTTGCCCAGTTCTAGCAGCTCAGAAAAATGACGCGCCCCCTCAATTTTGTCGAAGGTAAAGATATTGTCCGCCGGAATGTTGAGCCCCTGCGTGGCTTCCTTCACCTTGTCGAGCAGCTTTTTGTCTGACACGAATACAGCTTTCACTCCAGCATCGGAGAAGATGTATTTATAGTCTTCTACCGTGATGCTCGGATACATCGGCACGCTGGTAGCACCTAGTTGGGCAATGCCAAAATCGGCGAACATCCACTCGGGGCGGTTCATCGAAATAATAGCGACTTTATCGTCTTTTCCAATGCCCAGGCGGCGCAGTCCCAGGCTTACCTGGTTTACTTGTTCCACAGCCGCATCGGTGCTGATGGGCGTGTATTGGCCGTTTATTTTAACAGCGAAGCAGTCAGGCTTATTGTACTTCTGCTGGAGATGAGGCAGAATATCGAACGTACGACGAATGTCCATGCGGCGGGAAAGCACTAAGGTGGGGTTAGTGAACAGGAAAAGCCAGCTACCGGCTGCTGCAGTGCGCTTACAGAAGCCGAACAGAAAAGGCTGCTTAAATAACTACTTTTTTCGCGGGAAAGCTTCTATGCTCGACAGAAAGCAGGTAGGCTGTGGCTGGCTTTTGCGTAGCTTTGTCGGAGTCTGCTACGGCGCGTACGATGAATCTGGCCATCTTTTTTGATCCGCTCCCCGAAGAGCTGGCCGGTCCGGCCACCGTCCCGACCACGCTAGCCGCTTATGTCACGCCTTTTCTAGACACGTTTCCTGACTGGCGAGGAGCTGACTTGGCCCTGATTGGCCTAAACGAGTGGCGTGGTAGCGCCGCCGGTGCCCCCGCCACTCAAGGCGCGGATGCCGTTCGACGCCGCTTTTACCAACTTCAAAAAGGTACCGGACCGATGCGGCTGGTAGACCTTGGCAATCTGCGGCCGGGCCTGACCCTGGACGATACCTACCAGCGCCTGCGGGAAATTATTGCGGCTTTGCTGGAGCAGAACACCGTCCCGATTCTGCTGGGTGGCTCTCACGACCTCGACTACGGGCAGTTTCTTGCTTACGAAACCCTGGACCGGGCCGTGAGCTTTGCCACCGTGGACGCGCGCGTGGACATGGCAGAGGTAGAAGGAGCCGCGCCCGAAGACAGCCACCTGCGCCGCATGCTGCTCCACGAACCGAGCTTCCTGTTCAACTTCGCTCAACTGGCCCACCAGCAGTACTTGGTAGCCCCCGATGTGCTGGCCGCGCTAGAAAAGCTGCACTTTGAAACCCTGCGCCTCGGGGCCATTCACGCGGATGTGCGCCAAGCTGAGCCCCTGTTGCGGCAGGCCGATTTTGTTAGCTTTGATGTGGCTGCGCTGCGCTGGAACGATGCGCCCGCCTACTGGCCTGCCAACCCTTTCGGGCTTACCAATGAAGAGGCCGCCCAACTAGCCTGGTACGCCGGCCACAACGACACCCTGACCTCCTTCGGGCTCTACGGCTACCGCCCCGAGTACGACCCTCATGGCCTGGCCGCCGCTACCCTGGCTACCATGCTATGGTACTTTGTGGAGGGCTTCTACCACCGCCGCCAAGAAACCGATTTTCAAAGCCGGCGCTTTATGCGCTACGCTGTGGGCCTGCCCGGTACCCCGGCCAAGCTAGTTTTCTACAAAAGTAAGCGCACTGAAAAGTGGTGGCTGGAAGTCGAAAGCCTCGCCGATAGTGACGTGAAGCGCATTGTGCCCTGCAGCTACCAGGACTACCTGCGCGCAGCCCAAGGCGACCTACCGAACCGCTGGATTTTAACTCAGGCCCTCCTGGGGTAGGCCGCCCGGAAGTATCCTGGCGGGCTGCTACGCCATCAAGTATAGAACTCACTTATGAGCCTCATTGCTGATCCAAATGACACGCTGGCTACCTATACCAAGGCGCAGCTAGCATTGCGAAATGGGCAGGATCGGGACGAAATATGGGTGGGGTATCGGGGGCTGATCTACGACGTGAGCCGGTCGCGCCTGTGGCGCCGTGGCAACCACTATGAGCACTGGGCTGGCCAGGACCTAACCAAGGAGTTAGAAAAAGATGCTCCCCATACCCCCAACGTCTTCGATAACTTTCCCGTTGTGGGCAAACTGGCGTAAGCCCCGCTGTGAAGGGCGCGCAGGAGCGAACAGCATAATGCTGCTACTTCCTCTAGCGGCCTTGCATTACTTCTCTCTTCCTTTCCATGAGCACCACTGAAAGCCCCTCCCTCTTCAATAACCTTGAAACCCTTTCCACCCACGAGCTACTCGCTGGCCTCAATAGCGTAGACCAGACGGTACCGCTGGCGGTGGCAAAGGCCCTCCCCCAGATTGAACGATTGGTGGAGGCCACCGTGACCCGTCTCGGGGCTGGGGGGCGGCTGTTTTACATTGGCGCCGGCACTAGTGGGCGGCTTGGCATCCTGGATGCCTCTGAGTGCCCACCCACTTTCGGGGTGCCGCATGGGGTAGTGGTAGGCCTAATTGCCGGGGGTGACACGGCCATTCGCAAAGCTGTGGAAAATGCGGAGGATGACGCTGAGCAGGCTTGGCAAGACTTACTGGCTTATAACATTACCAACCAGGATATTGTGGTCGGTGTTGCCGCTTCCGGCCGGACGCCATACGTAATCGGAGGCTTGCAGCAGGCCCGCAGCCAGGGCATTGCTACCGGCTGTATTGTATGCAACGCCGACTCCGTGGTGGCCGCTACCGCCGAGTTTCCCGTGGAGGTTGTAACCGGACCGGAGTTTGTGACGGGCAGCACTCGGCTGAAAGCAGGCACGGCCCAAAAGCTCGTTCTGAACATGCTCACAACGGCCACGTTCATTCGGCTGGGCCGGGTAAAGGGCAACAAGATGGTCGACATGCAGCTCTCTAATGCCAAACTGGTAGATCGGGGCGAAAAGATGCTCATGGACGAGCTCGGCATCGGCCACGAGCAGGCTGCCGCACTCCTGCACCAGCACGGCTCTGTGCGCGCGGCCCTGGATGCGCATAAGTCGTAGGCTAGCGCCGGGCTACTGTGATAGGAGAACTTGCGGATGCGTACTACCGGACTGGTATGCTGCAACTTGCGCTGCTCATTCTGGCGGGGTCCGATGACGGTGTAACGGGTTTGGGAGGCGTAGAAATTTACTTACTGCCCACCACAGCGCGGTTACTAATAATGGCATATGCTGCCCTGTTGCGCGGTTACTGGCTAACGGCCTTATGCACCGTTGTTCCCGCTTTTCCGGGTTTCTTCAGGGTTGTTTTATGTATGGCTGTAGTGCTTGGCTAGCCCCAGGCGAACAGACAGCAGGCATTCCGCGTTAGGCCATTACACGCTCGCCCAACCTTTGCCAGACGAAGGGCTTGGCGCTAATTCGACCCTAGCATGCACACCATTGAGCCGCATTATGCGTGGCTGGAGCACTATTCCGCCACTGAAGACCCTCGCTCCCCTCTCTTTGAGGCTGAAAATAGCCTTGATGCTTATGTGAATACCATCTACGGCTATTACATCCATCCGCAGTGGGACAGCCTCGATTCAGATACCCTGTACCTGAAGATTCTATTCGTGGATTATGACCTGGGCATTAGCGTCATCGAGTTCATCGGCGAGTGGAACGACGCCATCGAAAACGACGTGATGCAACTCAAGCGCAACATCATTGATGTAATGACGCATGAGGGCATTCGCAAATTCATTCTTATTGGCGAAAACGTGTTCAATTTCCACGGCTCCGATGATTCCTACTATGAGGAATGGTTTGAAGATGTGGAGGACGGCTGGATTGCGGGCGTTAATTTTCAAGAGCACGTCATCCGCGAAATGCGTCAGTACAACCTCGACAGCTACATCAACTTTGGCGGGCAGCTAGATGAGCTTCCCTGGCGCACCTACCAGCCGCGCAAGCTATTCGAAGTGGTAGACGGACTTTTGCAGCGCCGGTTGGGTTAGCTATATTCTTGTAAATTTCTTGATGTACGCTCAACAAAGAAGCCGCCCTTAAGGAGCGACTTTTTTGTTGAGGGCCTAGTCAGCTGACTCTATTGGAACCGAATCGGCTGGGCTTTCCAGGGCGGCGGCTCTAGCATCGGCAGAGTCCCGAACAGCATTTGCCCGCTCTTCCATGGCGTCAAGTTGCGCATCTCCCGAAGACGCTGTAGTATCAACGGGCTGCGTAGTACCTTCCTTCTGGCCGTCGCAGGCAGTAAACGATAAGGCAACGGCAACAAGGGCGAAATAAGGTGCTTGTTTCATGATGGCGGCAGTATGGAAGAGATAAAGCCAAGGCGTGTCCAGGCTTTCTGAAGCACGACCAAGCCGCACCAGCGCAAGTAAGCTGGTAACAAATACGGTTGCCAACGTACCTATTTCACGTCTTATTCCCTGCTTTCACCCATAAAATAAAAAAAGGCCGCTCCCTGGTAGGAGCGGCCTTTTCTCTTAGCACCGGTCGGTGCGTCAGCTTACTTAGCGTCGGTCGAGTCAGCAGCGTTTTCGATGGCGTCAGCCTGAGCTTCGGTAGCGTTTTCTACAGAGTCAGCACCAGCTTCGTTGCCAGCGTTTTCCATAGCGTCAGCCTTAGCTTCGCCACCTTCTTCTACTTGCTCAGCCTGAGCTTCAGCAGCGTTTTCAGTTTTGCTGTCGCAAGAAGCGAAAGAGAAAGAAACAGCAGCCAGAGCAAGGAACAGTACTTTTTTCATGGTAAGGGTACGTGAGAAATTGAAATTCAAATGAGGAATGACTTCGCAGTTTCTAGCCGGAAATCGAGGCTTTATATCAGATTCAGCAGAAGGTAACCCGACAGTAGAAAAACATTTTACTTTTTTTCTGCTGCCAGGCTACTGCTCATCTTACTTCTTCCGGAAAACGATACCAATGGGCACGCCTGTAAAGTCGAAATGCTCCCGCAGGCGGTTTTCGAGGTAGCGAGTGTAGCTCTCCTTTACATACTGCGGCAGGTTGCAGAAAAAGGCGAATACTGGATTGTGAGTCGGCAACTGCGTGGCGTACTTGATACGCACCAACTTGCCCTTCTGAATGGGTGGCGGGTACTTCTCAATCTCCTTGAGCATCACCTCGTTCAGCTCGGAAGTTGGGATTTTACGGCGCTTGTTTTCGTACACCTGCACGGCCGTTTCAATGGCTTTGTGCACGCGCTGCTTGGTAAGCACCGAGGTAAAAATGATGGGCGGATAGCTGATGGGCGCAATCTTCTCCCGGATTTTCTCCTCGAACTCCTTGGCCGTGTTTGTTTCCTTGTTCTCGATCAGGTCCCACTTATTGACCAGAATCACGATGCCCTTGCGGTTTTTGTCGGCCAGGCCAATGATGTTCAGGTCTTGGGCCTCAATGCCACGGGTAGCATCCAGAATTACAATGCACACGTCTGACTCCTCCAGGGCCCGCAAGGAGCGAAGTACGGAGTAGAACTCCACGTCTTCGTGCACCTTGGTTTTGCGGCGCAACCCGGCCGTATCCACCAGAATAAACTCGTGGCCAAAGGCGTTGTAGCGGGCCTGAATAGAGTCGCGGGTGGTGCCAGCAATATCCGTAACAATGCTACGGTCGGTGCCGAGCAGTAGGTTTACGAACGAGGACTTGCCCACGTTCGGACGGCCTACTACGGCAATTTTGGGTACGCCAGCATCAGGCTCTTCTACCCCTTCCTCCTCAAAGTGGCTGATAACGGCATCCAACAAGTCGCCGGTGCCGGAGCCGCTTTGAGAACTGATAGGATAGATTTCGCCGTCGCCGAGGCCGAGGGAATAAAATTCGCCGGCGGCGTGGGCGCGGGTGTTGGTATCAGCCTTGTTAGCGACGACGTAAATGGGCTTCTTGCCCTGGTAGCGGCGCAGTACGTTGGCAAATTCTTCGTCTAGGTGGTGCAAACCGGCGTCCACATCCACCATAAACAGCACCACGTCAGCCTCATCAATAGCCAGCTTTACCTGCTTGTTGATTTCGCCCTCGAAAATATCGTCGGAGTTGTGCACGTACCCACCGGTGTCAATGACGGTGTAGTACTTGCCGGTCCAGTCGCCATAGCCGTAGTGCCGGTCGCGCGTTACGCCGGACTCGTTGTCCATGATGGCTTTACGCTGGCCTACCAGGCGGTTAAACAGTGTGGATTTGCCCACATTGGGGCGGCCCACAATGGCAATAGTATTTTTCATGTTGTCTGACTCCAGCCGCCGGCCCGACCAATTTCGGCAGTGCCCGGAGTAGTTAAGTGAAGAGTAGTCGGAAGTTTTTTAGGGCAGGAGGGTATGAAGGTGGGAGGGTAGGAGTTGCAGGCAAATTCAGTACGACTCCTACCCTCCCACCTTCATACCCTCCTGCCCTATTGGCTATACCCGAACCGGTTTAGGGCTTTGGGGTCGGTGCGCCAGTTTTCATTGACTTTGACGTGGATTTCGAGGAAGACCTTTTTCTGAAAGAACTTCTCCATTTCCTCGCGGGCCCAGGTGCCTACCTTTTTAAGGGCAGTGCCTTGCTGGCCGATGATGATGCCCTTCTGGCTGGCTCGTTCCACGTAAATCGTGGAGCGCATCCGGATGATGTCTTCCTCCTCCTTGAACTCGTCAATGGCTACCTCGCAGGAGTAAGGCACTTCCTTTTTGTAGAGCTTAAAGATTTTCTCCCGAATCATCTCAGCGGCGAAAAACCGCTCGGGCTTATCCGTCAGCTCATCTTTGGGGTAGTAAGGCGGGTGCACGGGTAGGTAGCCCAGAACCAAGTCCAGTAGCTCTCCGGTTCCAAATTTCTCCAGCGCAGAAATAGGTAGCACCCGGGCTGCGTTGGGTAGGTGGCCGCGCCAGTATTCTACTTTGGCTTCCACTTCGGCTTGGTCGGCCTGGTCGATTTTGTTTACCAGCAGCAGAATGGGGGTATCCTGCATTTTGCGCAGGCGCTCCACCACCGGCTCCTCGTCGTGCTTTTCGTAGATGTCCGTCACGAACAGAATCACGTCAGCATCTTCCAAAGAGGAATACACGAACGACATCATGGCATTATGCAGCTCGTACTTGGGCTGAATGATGCCGGGCGTATCGGAATATACCAGCTGAAAGTCGTCGCCGTTCAGAATGCCCAGAATGCGGTGGCGCGTGGTCTGGGCCTTGCTGGTCACGATGCTGAGCCGCTCACCCATCAGGGCATTCATGAGCGTGGACTTACCCACGTTGGGCTTGCCGATAATGCTCACAAAGCCAGCGCGGTGCGGAGTTGGTTCGGTATTCACTTCAGAATCTGAAAATTGGCCTGCAAAGGTACAACTTTTAGCCCGCCCAGCCGCCGGCCCCTGAAACAACGGCTACCGGAAGATTGTCTGTAGCCCGAACAGCAAGAACATGCCCAGGAAGTTTTACTTGGCGCAACGTTGTGCGACCTTTGCAGCCGCGAGCCGGTAGCTACTTACCGCAACGTGTTCTTACGACTCGTCACGTACTAGTATTTTATGCCCTCCACTCCCACCTCATCCAAAGGCCGCATCGGCGTCCTGCTCGTCAACCTTGGCACGCCGGACTCGCCCCAAACCAGCGACGTGCGCCGCTACCTTAATGAATTCCTGACCGATGGCCGCGTGATTGACATGCCGGCCGCCGTACGCTACCCGTTGTTTCAGGGGCTCATTGTACCGCTACGTGCCCCGAAGTCAGCTAAGATTTATCAGCAGCTCTGGACCGAGCGGGGCTCTCCCCTGCTCTATCACGGCCTGGATTTGCAGAAGCTGGTACAGGAGCAACTGGGCAAAGAGTACTTGGTGGCCTTTGGCATGCGCTATCAGAATCCCAGCATCGAGAGTGCCCTGCAGGAGTTGCGCGACGCGGCCGTGGAGCGGATTATTGTGCTGCCCTTGTTTCCGCAGTATGCGGCAGCCAGCACGGGCTCGGTGCAGGAAAAGGTGATGGAGCTGGTGAGCAAGTGGTGGGTAGTGCCCAGCATCAGCTTTATCAGCACCTTCGTCGATGACCCCGGCTTTATCAGCAGCTTTGCCACCCTGGGCAAGGCGGAAATGGCCAAGCGCGATTATGACCACGTGGTGTTCAGCTACCACGGCATTCCGGAGCGACACGTACTAAAGGGTAGCCACAAGGGCTACTGCAAGCTGGGCAACTGCTGCAACAACTACAATAAAAACAACCGCTACTGTTACCGGGCCCAGTGCTTTGAAACCTCGCGGCAGCTGGCCCAGGCGCTTGGCCTTGCACCTGAACAGTACACTACCTCCTTCCAGAGCCGCCTGCAAAGCCGCCTCCGCGACCCGTGGCTGCAGCCTTACACTGACGAAGTACTGAAAGAAATGCCGGCCAAAGGCATCAAAAATGTGCTGGCCTTCTCTCCCGCCTTCGTAGCCGATTGTCTGGAAACGACCATTGAGGTGGGCGAAGAGTTTAAGGAGATGTTTGAGGAGGCCGGCGGTAGCCACTGGCAGCTAGTTCCTTCGCTCAACTCCAATCCGGAATGGGTGCAAGCCGTAACCTCCATGATTCGGCGGAACTAGTTTACTTCCTACTAAACGATAAATGCCACAGCGGCCGCCTCCCCGCAGGAGACAGCCACTGTGGCATTTATCGTTATGCGGCTTCTACCCCAGCCGACGACGCTGGTAGAAGGCGTGGTCATCATAGCCGGGCTGGCTATAAAAATCAGTTGTGGCAGTTTGAGCCAAGGGCAGGTTCAGGGCCCGGAGCATGGCTTCTTCGTACTGGCGGCTGATCTGAATTTCAACGTAGGGCGGGTATTCCAGCACCGAGCGGGCCGTAAGTGAGGGGACGAACACATTGTCGGCCTCCTCATCGAGGGCGGCCACGCCAATGGGCAGGAGAATGTGCCGGTCTCGCTCGTTGATGTTCAGCCTTTCATCCAGCTCCACATCCAGGTAGCGCACCTTAAGGGCATCCGTGTCTACTATCAGCTCGTGCACCTGACCAAACTGCTGGCCGTCAGCACCACGAACTGCCCAACCCCGCACGTCGGGGTTGCCGTCCGCTACTTCAAAATCAGACAAGTCGCGGAGACGACGCAGGTGCAGGCCTTGAGCGGAGGGAATAGAATCGATGGTAGGTTCCATAGGAATATAGAGTACAAATGAGCCTGCTTAACGGGCAGGAGGCTGATTTAATGCTTTAACCATACTGGCCGCCCGGGTAAGATAGGCGCGCGTTTGCTCCTGATCTTGGGCCGTAGCAGTTCGACCGCTAAGGTTAGCAGCCTGGCTGGTTAGTTGATTCATTTCGGCCTCCAACTCCGGGTAGCCTTGTTGCTGCATGGCCTGCAGCAATGCCGTAGCCGCTACATACCCCGGCCGTAGGCTGGTGCCGGCTTCGCCCAACCGGGCCGTGGCGCTGGTCAACTCATCGCGCCGGGTGGCAATGGCAGGCTCCCGAAAATCGTCCCGGTCAGCTAAATCAACCAAAGAAGCCGTAAGCAGCCGTAGCCCCTCCCGACCGTACTGCGGCTGGGTAGCGTCACTCTGGGCATAAGACGACAGCACCTCCAGCGTCACGGGAGCTGGTTCCGCCGCCATATCTCCTACGGCATCCGTCCCGGAAGGATGCGGCCCCGTTTCGGCACCCGTACTACTATCTGGTGGCACGGGCACCCCTGCTTCTGCCGGTACGGGAGCCGGAGCGGTGGGAGCTGCCGAATCGGCCCGCAGGAGGAAATAGGCGCCAACGGCCACTACCGCCAGCACCAGCAAGATGAGTAGCCAGGGGCTAGGCGAGGACTTTTTACGCTGAATGTTGATGTCGGCCATAGGGAGGTAAACAGGTTTGGGGTTCCATACGCAGCAAGGCTCCAATATGATACCCACTGCATCTGTCCCCGCACCTGCGGAGCTATTGTTGGGGCCTAATTTTGTGGAACAGTAAGCCAATAGGGCGCCTCTACGTATAGCTAATTTCACTATCGTAGCGTTTATGCATCGGAACCTTGCGCTTACAGTCCCTGCTGCCATTACTGAATCCTTATCGAAACAGCTAGTTGAGATTGAGGATGTTATTAGCTTAAGCGTCCAAATTGGCGCCTCCCGCAAACCCGTTGGTGACATCATCACGGTACAAGTGCTCAATCGTGGCGCCGATGAGGTGTTGCGCCAAGTCCGGGCGGCGGTGGCTAGCCCGGAAGAGCTATCCATATCA
Source organism: Hymenobacter sublimis (assembly GCF_023101345.1). NCBI lineage: Bacteria > Pseudomonadati > Bacteroidota > Cytophagia > Cytophagales > Hymenobacteraceae > Hymenobacter > Hymenobacter sublimis. The sequence continues at coordinate 147,819 of NZ_CP095848.1, read as the reverse complement.
ACAGCCGAGTTAAGCAGCATCATTGACCCCGTTCATGGGGAACAGGTGCTCAACGACCGGGACGAGGCCATTTGGGAAGAAGTAGAAGCCGGATTACGCCACCAGGGCCGACCAACCCCGAACTATGCCGCTCTTATGGCCCTGGGCGGTGTTATGGCTGCCGTGGGGCTCGTCTCGGACCCGGTACCGCAAGCAATAGCCTTTATTGCTGCCAGCATTATTTCACCTGGCTTTGAACCCATTGCGGCTATTCCAATGGGGGTAGTACTGCGGCGGTGGCACGTGGTGGGTAGAGGCATGAGGTCCGTGCTTATTGGCTATGCTCTGTTCATACTCACGGCGGGGCTTACCATGCTTTGGCTGGTAGGGGCCGGGGAAACCTCCGCATCGGCCCTGATAAATAACCCGGAAGTGCGTAACATCTCTAACCCTTCCCTGAAAGAGTTGCTAGTGTCTGCCTGTGGGGCGGCGGCGGGTATTGTCATCATTGCCGCCTATCGTCGGAGTGTTATTGCTGGCGCCCTAATTGCCCTCATTCTCATGCCTGCCGCGGCTTTGATAGGCTCCGGTATTGCCCTTGGCCAGTCTCATCTGGCCCTCGAAGGCCTCACCCGCTTTGGCATTGACGTAGGCTTTGTCATTGTGCTGGGTTTGCTGATCTTCTATATAAAACAGAAGATAGTTCACCGCCGCGAGTCACTGGAGTAACAAGTCATCAATAGCAAAGGGGCCACTGTGCATCACAGTGGCCCCTTTGCTATTGATGATGGTACCTTGGAAATCAGATTTTCAAGGGCTGCCGCCGATACATTTTGGCGAGTTGCTCTACGGCATAATCTACTTCTTCGGTGGTGTTGTACTTGCTCATCGAGAAGCGGATGGTGCCCCGGTCCGGATCGACGTTAAGGGCGCTGAGTACGTGGGAGCCGGCGTTGGCACCACTGGTACAGGCGGAGCCTCCCGACACGGACACCTTGTTGATATCGAGGTTGAACAGCAACATCTCATTCAGCTCCGACGGCGGCAAGCTCACGCTCAGCACGGTGTACAAGCTCTGGTCAGCCTCAGCAGAAGTGCCGTTAAATTCTACCCCTTCAATTTCTGCCCGCAGCTTGTTGATAAACCGGTCTTTCAGCCCCTGAATATGGCGCTGATGCGCGGCCATGTCGCGGTAAGCAATTTCCAGCGCTTTGGCTAGGCCAATAATACCGTACACATTTTCGGTGCCCGCCCGCTGGTTGCGTTCCTGGGAGCCGCCATGGATTAGGGCATCTACTAGCAGGCCCGACCGGCGGTACAGGAAGCCAATGCCCTTCGGACCGTGAAACTTATGCGCTGACCCGACCAGGAAATTCGCTTTAAGTTGCTGTACGTTGTGGGGGTAGTGGCCCATCGTCTGTACCGTATCCGTATGGAACACGGCATTGTGCTGGGCGCACAGCTCCCCAATAGCCACAATGTCATTGAGGTTGCCAATTTCATTATTGGCGTGCATCAAACTCACAAAAGTGCGCGGCTGGGTAGCCAGCAGTTCTTCCAGGTGCGCCAAATCAAAGCGTCCTTGCGTGTCGTGGCGCACATAGCTCAGTTGAATGTCGCCGGCCTTCTGTAGCGCCTGCAGGGTATGCAATACCGCATGATGCTCCAGCGGGGAAGTAATGGCATGCTTGAGGCCCAGCGTCCGCACGCTGCCAAAAGCGGCGTAGTTGTCGGCCTCCGTACCACAGGAAGTAAACACGATTTCGGCCGGGGCAGCATTGATCAGGTGGGCAATTGTCTTGCGGGCATTTTCGATGGCAGCCCGAACCTGTCGGCCGTGCCCGTGTATGCTGCTCGGGTTGCCAAAATGGTCCCGCATGAAGGGCAGCATAGCATCCAGCACTTCGGGGTCTAGCGGCGTGGTGGCGGCATTATCGAAATACACGTTCATGGGTAAGACAGGCGTAATCGTGAGTACGGAGAAAGGAAAGGCTCTGCAAAAATACAAGATTCCGTTGGGGTAGCCGGAATTCTGTACGTTGCCTACCTTGTCCTGACTTTTACTACTAACTGAAACAGCCTGCTTCAAACCGCAATTTGGCTTGGAGCAGGCTGCTGAGTTGGTCTGGCAAGCAGTCCTTATTTGCTGATGATTTCTTTGATGTCGCCGATGATTTTGTTAGCTAAATGATCAGCGGTAGCATTCGAATCCGACTCGGCGTAAATGCGGATAATCGGTTCAGTGTTCGATTTGCGCAGGTGTACCCACTCTTTGTCAAACTCAATCTTGACCCCGTCAATTGTGTTGATGGGCTGCTTGGCGTAGCGCTCTTCCATGCGCACCAATACCTCGTCGGTGTTGATTTCCGGCGTTAGCTCAATCTTGTTCTTTGAAATAAAGTAGTTCGGATAGGAAGCTCGCAGGCGGGTCATCGTCATGCCCGTTTTGGCCAAGTGGCTTAGGAAAAGCGCAATGCCTACTAAGGAGTCGCGGCCGTAATGCAGTTCCGGGTAAATGATGCCGCCGTTGCCTTCGCCCCCAATAATGGCGCCGGTTTCCTTCATCTTGTTCACTACATTGACTTCGCCTACGGCAGCGGCCGCGTAGCTACCCCCTTGTTTTTCAGTGACGTCCCGCAGAGCACGGGTACTGCTGAGGTTACTCACAGTGTTGCCTCCCCCGCTTTGCTGCAGCACGTAGTCGGCAACAGCTACTAGAGTGTACTCCTCCCCAAACATCGTTCCGTCTTCGTTGACTAGGGCCAGACGGTCGACGTCCGGATCCACGACAATGCCGAGGTCAAACGAACCTTTTTCGAGTACCCGGGCAATGTCGCGCAAGTTCTCGGGTAGCGGCTCCGGATTATGGGCAAAGTCGCCGGTGGGTTCACAGAACAGCTTTTCAATTACCTCTACCCCCAGCTGTTGGAGCAACATAGGCACCGCAAACCCACCCGTGGAGTTAACGGCGTCTACGACCACCCGGAAGTTCTTAGCTTTAATGGCTTGCTTGTCTACCAGTGGCAGGGCCAGAATAGCGTTAATGTGTTCCTGCAGAAAAGTATCGTCGGTGGTATACTTGCCCAGCTTAGTAACGGGGGCGAAATCAAACGCTTCAGCGTCGCCGAGGGCCAAAACCTGTTTGCCGTCCTCATCAGAAATAAACTCGCCGGCTGCGTTAAGTAGCTTCAGCGCGTTCCACTGCTTGGGGTTATGCGAAGCCGTCAGAATAATACCGCCCCCCGCATTTTTCGCGGGTACAGCCATTTCTACAGTTGGCGTAGTACTTAGCCCCAAGTCAATTACGTTGATGCCAAGTCCTTGGAGGGTAGCCGATACCAACCGGCTCACCATATCCCCCGATAAGCGGGCGTCGCGACCAATAACGATGGTGTTATTCTGCGTTTTTTCTAATACCCACGTGCCAAAGGCAGCGGCGTATTTAACCACATCGATAGGAGTCAGACCGTTTCCGGCTGCCCCTCCAATGGTTCCTCGTATGCCCGAAATCGATTTAATCAGTGCCACTGTGCTGTCCGTATGTTGAAATACTCTGTAATCAGAAGGAAGAAAGGGCAAAAGTAGGCAACCGCCCCTGCTTTCCCTACGTGGAAATTAGTCTGGCGGGTAATCAGAAGCTAGCAGCCATCCGTGTACCCACAATTGATGACTCGTCTCATTGTATATTTGACCTAATGGAAGATACTATTGCCGCCCGCCGCCCAGCCCAGCTAGAGGCTTTTGGTCGCCTGCTCGATGTACTAGACCGCCTCAGAGCTGAGTGCCCATGGGATAAAAAGCAAACCCTGGAAAGCTTGCGCCACCTCACCATTGAAGAAACTTACGAACTCAGCGACGCCATCATCCGGGGTGACTTAGCTGACTTAAAGAAGGAACTAGGTGACGTACTGCTGCACCTAACTTTCTACGCTAAAATCGCCAGCGAACAAGGCGCTTTTGATATTGCTGACGTGCTGAATGCCCAGTGTGAAAAGCTTATTTTCCGCCATCCTCACATCTACGGCACCGCCAAAGCAGACAGTGAGGAGGAGGTTAAGCGTAACTGGGAACAGTTGAAACTGCAAGAAAAAGGGAACTCCTCGGTGCTAGGTGGCGTACCTACCTCATTACCAGCCTTGGTAAAAGCCATGCGCATCCAGGAAAAAGCCAGAGGCGCTGGTTTCGACTGGGAACGTCCCGAGCAAGTATGGGAAAAGGTACAGGAAGAACTACAGGAATTCCAAGCAGAATTTGCTACCCCCGAACCTACTCAAGCCAGCCAAGAGCGAGCCGCCGCTGAATTTGGCGACTTATTATTCTCCCTCATCAATTTCGCCCGCCACGCCGGGATCAACCCCGAAGAGGCGCTCGAACGCACTAACCGCAAGTTCATTACCCGCTTTCAGTACCTAGAAACTGCTGCGGCTCAAGACGGTCATCAGCTCCGCGACCTTACGCTCGCTCAGATGGATAGCTATTGGGAAGAAGCCAAAAACCGACCCGACGCTACGTCTAAAACCCCACGCTCGGAATAGCCTTTTTTGGAGGCACGCATTGTTTTAAAGCGTTTAAACCCATTTTTCATTTGGCGACACACAGGTTTTTAATTAGGTTTGCCAAGGCTAGATCTATTTTCGAACCACGCCCCGCACACGAGCAGACCCACGCTATCCAGACTTTTCAAAGTTATGCGTGCGGGTGAGCGGGGTTTCCCCGTCTATAGGCTAGTCACTTATTTCCACTTTTTTACTCGTACTTCAACCTTTCACCAACAACCCCCTAATTCTCCGGAACAATGGAACAAAAGAATGCCATGAACAAGCCCGCGGCTCGGCCCGCCGCTGCTGCAGCGCCGAAAGGCGAAGCTAAGGGCGGTGGTTCGTCCCTGTTTGCCATTCTCGCCATCGTATTGGCGTTTATTGTAAGCGTGATCATCTACAAATTCGTCCTAGGTGATGCCAGCCACTTCCAAGGTGGTAACAACGAGAATAACCCCATTGGTGGTGACTACTTCGGTGTAGTGTACAAAGGTGGTCCTATCGTACCGCTACTGATGACGATGTTCCTGTGCGTAATCATCTTCTCGATTGAGCGGGCACTTACTATCAGCCGCGCCAAAGGCAGCAAGAGCATCGAATCATTCGTGCGCACTATCCGCCAGAAGCTGAACGTAAACGACATCACCGGTGCTATTGCCGCCTGCGACCAGCAGAAAGGTTCGGTAGCTAACGTGGTAAAGGCTGGCCTGGGCAAATACCAGGAAATGGCCCGCGAGCGTAACCTGGAGAAAGACCAGAAGATCTTGGCTATCCAGAAAGAAATCGAGGAGTCGACGGCTCTGGAACTGCCCATGCTGGAGAAAAACCTAGTTATTCTGTCCACGCTGGCTTCTATCGCCACGCTGGTAGGTCTGCTGGGTACGGTATTCGGTATGATCAAAGCCTTCTCGGCACTGGCCCAAGGTGGTGCTCCTGACGCAGTAGGTCTGGCTAACGGTATCTCGGAAGCTTTGATCAACACGGCTCTGGGTATCGGTACCTCGGCAATTGCCATTGTGGCCTACAACTTCTTCACCAGCAAAATTGACGAGCTGACCTACAGCATCGACGAGGCTGGCTTCAGCATCATTCAGACCTTTGCTGCTCAGCACGGCGAAACCGAACACCACACTGCTTAATTTTAGCGCGGCAACGCACTAAAGCATAGGTCCCTTCGTTTCTGAATTACGCTAACTAACAACACCAGCAATGCCCAAAGTAAAGCCCCATAGAACGTCACCGTCGCTGGATATGACCCCGATGGTGGACTTGGCCTTCCTGCTGGTGACTTTCTTCATGCTCACCACCAAGTTCGCCCCGGAAGAGGCAGTGGTGGTAGATACGCCCTCATCCACCTCGGAAATTCGCTTGCCAGAGTCGCACGTAATCACGATTGCGGTCGACAAAGACAAGCGCGTATTCTTCGGAGTAGATGATGACGCTATCAAGTCGGATTTGCTGACGCAGGTAGGAGCTAAGTACGGAGTAAGCTTTACTCCGTCTCAGATTCAGGCCTTTAAAGGCGTCGCTTCAAGCTTCGGCACCCCCATCGAAAAACTGCCTGCGCTGCTTAGCCTAGACAGTGAACAGCGGAAGTTGGTGAAGCAGGAGGGTATTCCTGCTGACTCTGTCAACAACCAGTTCATCGAGTGGGTACAAACTGCCCAAGCCTTGAGCCGCAAGTCAGCTTATGGTAAGCCTTCCTACGTGGCTATCAAAGGCGACGGCAATGCCGATGTACCGACGGTGAAAAGAGTCATCAAGCTGATGCAGGATAAGAACATTAACCGGTTCAACCTGATTACCGACCTGGAAACTAAACCAGTGGCTGGTAACTAACCCGCACAGACATGGCAGAAATACAACAACAAGCCGATTCCGGTAAAGGAGGTAAGAAACGGGCCAAGAAAATGTCGACCAAAATCGACATGACCCCGATGGTGGACTTGGCCTTCCTGTTGCTTACCTTCTTCATGCTCACAACCACCTTTAGCAAGCCCACCGTAATGGAGGTTGCTATGCCGGTGAAACCCAAACCAGGTGAAGAGCAGCCGCCTATTAAGGCGTCGAATGCTCTGACTCTGCTATTAGGCGAGAACAATAAACTGTACTATTACGATGGTTTGTTGGATGGTACTACTAAGCCAGAGTTGAAGCTTTCTAACTATGGTGCTGATGGTATTCGTAAGGTGTTGCTTCAGCACAAAAGCAACCCACAGCTCGTAGTGCTGATCAAGCCAGACGATAAATCGGCTTACAAGAATATGGTTGATATTCTTGACGAGATGAACATCACGGAAACCAAGAAGTATGCCTTGGTAGACATCTCTAAGCCTGATCAGGAACTGATTAAAACTTCTGGATTATGATGGACAACTCGCAGTTGGCCAAAGCCTCTCTCGATGACATCGTCTTCGAGGGGCGCAATAAGGCCTATGGAGCCTACGTAATCCGGCGGGTGTATGGAAAGCACGTAACCCGAGCAGTTCTCATTGCCGTTGCCCTTTTCGCTCTCATGATTGCCTTCCCTTTGGTGGCGCGCATGATGAAGAAAGATGAGGTAGTGGAAGACGAGAAGATGCTGAAGGTGAACGTACTGGAGGCACCGCCGCTGGATGCGACTAAGCCCCCACCACCACCGCCGCCGCCACCAGACGCGCCGCCACCACCACCACCAAAGCTCTCCACGATTAAATTCGTACCCCCCGTTGTTAAGAAAGACGAGGAAGTACAGAAACAGGAAGAAATTCCAGATCAGGAGGAGCTCAAGGATAAGGTAGTAGCTAACGAAACCGTGAAAGGCAACACCGATAATCCAGCTGACTTGGCTGGTTTAGAACCCGGTGAAGGCACGAAAGCGGTGGAGGAGGTAGTGGAAACCAAGCCTTATACTTACGTAGAACAGATGCCGGTTTTCCCTGGCGGACAAGAAGCGTTGCTGCAATACATTGCCAAGAACATCAAGTATCCGGCAATGGCATTGCGCAATCAGGTTGAAGGTCGCGTTTTCATTAAGTTCGTAGTAGGCCCTGACGGAGCTGTTACGAATGCCGAAGTGCAAAAAGGTATTGGTGCTGGTTGCGACGAAGAGTCGCTCCGAGTTATCAAAAACTTGCCGCGCTTTACTCCTGGTAAGCAGAATGGCCGGGCAGTGTCCGTGTACTACACGGTTCCTGTAACCTTCGCCATCAAATAAACTGATCTGTTACTGGCCTAGCTAGAACATAAAACCCGAATCAGACTCCGGTCAGATTCGGGTTTTTTATTTGCATTCGTATCCATATAAAAATATATAGTCGGCACGCATAATAACACGCTGTTTAGCAACGTTGAATACAGTGAAAGCCAGGAGGTAGCGTTAGATATAGTGGTAAGTATTGGCTTGAATAGTTTAGGTATGTATTAGCCCATTGTTCACTTAATTATATATCCCATGACCACAGCCGCGCACACCTCCCTCCCATCCCTTGATGACATAGTCTTTGAAGGGCGCAACAAGGCCTATGGCGCTTATGTCTTGCGAAAAGCCTACGGTCGGCACGTAACTACCGCTATTGTTATTGCTACTGCTTTAGCTGCTTTGCTCATTGCCATACCATTGCTAGTTCAGCGGCTGTGGCCTGCCATCACGGAGGTTCCAGAGACTATCCCTAATGAAAGAGTCAATATTGTTTTGCCTCCTCCCGTCTTCCAACAGAAACCCATCACTACCCCTCCGGCGGGGGCAGCCATTACCGTGCGTCCGCCAACTCCCGCTACGGCTACCCGGGTAGTTCGCGACGATTTAGTGAAGACACCGCCTGTTGATACAGATGTAAAGCCGCTGGATGGTCCGGCTATTACTGGACCCGTTGCAACAGCAGGTGATGACATATCAACCGTACCCGGCGGGGTTATTGGTGGTAGCGACACAGTTACGCAACCAGCGGCTCCGGCCATAACGGAGCCATTCGTACACGTGGAGAACATGCCGGAGTTTATGGGTGGCGATGCGGCACTAGCCAAGTACTTTCAACGCAACCTTCGTTACCCTCCGCAGGCTCTGCGAGCCGGCATAGAAGGTAAGGTGTATATGTCGTTCACAGTTAACTCCGATGGTAGCATCACGGATGTGTCGGTGTTGAAAGGGTTGGGTTACGGCACAGATGAGGAAGCCTCCCGCGTAATTCGGCAAATGCCGGCCTGGAAACCTGGTTACCAAAACCACCGAGCGGTTCCAGTCCGTTACAACCTCCCCATTACATTTAAATACGAATAAGTAGGTTCTTGCTATATATTCGCATCTAGATTAAAATTTAGACGCCCAAAGTCGCTCGGTTGCGTACAAACCGAACGCCTTTGGGCGTTTTTGCCACCAATTTTGCAACCAACTACAGCGCCATTCACTTCAAAACGAACAAATAAGACTTTGTTTAGCGTTTGGCTACTACACACCGATTTAGTTTCTCATGCTTGACTTACCCACCACTGAAGAAAGAATAGGTAGTCATAAACAGCAATCCTGGGTCCGCTACTTCACCTTGCTGATGTCGATGGTGTACGCAGGGTTGGGGCTGTATTTATGGTTTGCTCCCGCGGGCACACTTACCTTAGGAGATACCCCACGCCGTCTGCTGGCGGCTGTCTTTGTATTTTACGGAATTATTAGATTTGTCCGCACCTACCAGCAACACTTCAAAAAGAATAAGAATGACGCGCGCTAACTTTTGGGTTTTAGGAGTGGCCTTGTGCACCAGTATCGGAATGGCTAGCTGCGGCAACGACGCAACTAGTACCCAAGCTACTGACACACCCACGAGCGGATCTATTCGGATTGGGGTTGACGAGACGTTTGAGCCTATTCTAAAGTCTCAAGTGGACACTTTTCAAAAGCTCTATACCAGCGCCCACATCAATGCAGCTTACCAGCCGGAACTGGACGTAATGCGGGCATTTATGGCCGACAGCATTCGGTTGGCGGTGGTATCTAGAGAACTCACGGCGGAGGAAAAGGCTACCTTACAGCGTCTTAAGTTGGAGCCTTTTTCAGTTCGTATTGGTGTAGACGGGGTAGCCATCATCATGCACCCGAGCAACCGCGACAGTTTGTTAACTACGGCTCAGTTGAAAGGTATTTTTACCGGGCAACTAGCTCAGTGGAATCAGATCAGCCCAGGCAACAAACTAGGTGCCATTACGGCCGTATTTGATAACAACAACTCCAGCACTGCTCGTTACGTGCAGGATTCCGTTAATAACGGCGCACCGCTGGCGAAAGGTGTTTTTGCCTCGAAATCGAACCCAGCACTCATCGATTACGTTGCAACTCATCCGAATGCAATTGGGGTAATTGGTATTAACTGGATCAGTGACCGGGACGACCCCAATGTTCCGAAGTTCTTAAAACGGATACGGGTTGCTGGTATAAGCCCCAAAGCCACGGGTTCTACTTCAGCAGACTACGTACAGCCTTATCAAGCATACTTAGCCCAGAAGCTGTACCCGCTGCGCCGTAATCTGTACGTTATTAGCCGCGAAGCGCGCACCGGACTTGGCACCGGTTTTGCAACCTTTGCAGCAGGTAACAAAGGACAACTTATCATGCTAAAGTCGGGATTGATGCCTGCCAAGGGACAAATCCGGATGATGGATGTTAAGCCCTCTCTGTAGCCCTACTTGTCTCCTTTCCACCGCATTTTCACTAAACCTTTTGCTCATGAATCTCAAGCCCTGGAAGCTTACGCTCCTCGCTGCTTTGTCTGTTTCGGGTTCTGCTGCCCTTGCCCAATCTTCGGGCGCCCAAAAAGCCATTGAGCTGGAGCGTTACAGCGAAGCCCGCGCCGCTTTGCTGCGGCAAGGCCAATCGAATGAGACGTCGTTCGAACTTGGCCGTTTGTATCAACTGCGCGATATGCCCGATTCAGCGGCATACTATTTCAACCGCATTGCTCTGAACCCGAAGGATGCCATGACCCAGATAGCTGCCGGCCGTGCCGCGTTAGCTCAAGGAAAAACGGCCGAAGCTGAGATTCAGTTTGACAATGCCGTGAAATCCTCGAAGGGCAAAGACCCGAAGGTATACACGATGATTGCTCAGGCTTACGCCGAATCCAACGTAAAAGACGTTACCAAGGCCCTTACCTACGTTAGTGCTGGCGAAAAGCTCGGCAAAGGTAAGGACGACCCAGCGCTGATGATTGCCCGCGGCGACTTGTACCTGAAAACGGAGCAGGGCGGTGGCGAGGCCATGAACAGCTACGAGCGTGCTACCTTGGCCGACCCGAACAATGTGAAGGCTTACGTGCGTAAAGGTCAGCTGAACATGCGGGCCCGTACTTACAACGAAGCCAAAACGAACTTCGACAAAGCTATCAGCCTCGACCCGAACTACGCACCGGCTTACAATGCCTTAGCCGAGACGTACTATTTCGCTGGCCGTTACGATGATGCTCTGGCCCAGTTCCAGAAGTATTCTTCGCTGGCGGAGAAGTCGTCGGATACGGATGCGAAATATGCTTCGTTCCTGTACCTGACCAAGAAGTATCCTGAGGCACTGGTGGAGGTAGATAAGGTTCTGGCTAAAGACCCGAACAACCTCACCATGAACCGTCTGCGGGCTTACTCTCTGTACGAAACCGGCAAGAACGATGAGGCTTTGGCTGCTATGCAGAAATACATGCAGCTTGCTAGCGCTGGCAACAAAGTGATTACCGAGGACAACGTGTACTACGGTAAGATGCTGATTAAAGGTGGCAAGACCACGGAAGGCGCAGCCATCATTAAGAAGGCTATTGATGCTGATCCGAAGAAAGCCGCTGATCTGCAGAATGAGCTGGCTCAGGCTTATATGGCGGCGAAAGACTACCCCAATGCCATTTCTACGCTCAAGGCGCGGATGGCAGCTACCAAGGGTGGTGAACTAACCGACAAAGTATACCTGGGCCGGGCTTACGAGCTGAACAGCCAATATGCGCAAGCTGACAGTCTGTACGGCCTAGTAGTAGCTGAGCGTCCGAACTATGTTCCGGGCTACCAGATGCGTGCCCGCGCCAACGCGAACATCGACAAAGACTCGAAGCAGGGCCTTGCCAAGCCTTATTACGAGAAATACATCGAGGTAGCCGGTGCTTCGGCTGACGCCGCCAAGTACAAGAGCGGTCTGCTAGAAGCCAACAAATACCTGGGGTATTACTACTACCAGAAAGGCGACAAGACCACCGCTTTGCCCTACTGGCAGCAGGCCCTGGCTTTGGACCCCAACGACCAGCAGGCTAAAACGGCAATAGCCGAAATTACCAAGCCCAAAACGGCGGCTAAGCCCGCCGTGAAGCGCAAGTAGTAAGCGTTTGAGGAAAAAAGAAAAGGCTCCTTACCGATGGTAGGGAGCCTTTTCTTTTTCGAGGTATTGGCTATGCGCTTGACTTAGCTTTTTGTAGTGGCATATTCTTCCCATTTTGCTAATAGCTCGTGAAAATCGGCGGGAAGCTCGGCTTCAAAATGCAAGTGCTCGTGGGTGACTGGATGCTCAAAACCTAATGATTTAGCATGCAACGCCTGCCGGGGCATGAGGGCCAGCATCTTTTCAGCAAAGGCCTTGTAGGAGCCCGTGCGCTGCCCATACACTATCTTATCTCCGCCATAGGTAGCATCACCAAACAGTGGATGTCCGATGTGCTTCATGTGAGCCCGAATCTGATGCGTACGACCAGTTTCTAGGTTGCACTGGAGCAGAGCTACTTTACTGTCGAAGGACTGCAGCACCTTATAATGCGTCACGGCGTGCTTGCCATGCTCGCCTTCCGGGAATACTGCTTGCACCTTTCGGTCTTTTAAGCTGCGCCCAATATGCCCTCGAATGGTGCCTTCTGCCTCCTTGGGTACACCCCACACTAGCGCCAGATACGTGCGCTCAATGGTGTGATGAAAAAATTGGTTGGAAAGGTGAGTCATAGCCCACTCGGTTTTACCTACCACTAGTAAGCCCGAAGTATCCTTATCAATCCGGTGTACTAGGCCCGGGCGAATTTCTCCGTTGCGGCCCGTTGGCAGGTTCTGCAGATGATAGGCTAGCCCATTCACTAGGGTGCCATTCCAGTTGCCATACGCCGGATGCACGACTAACCCAGCCGGCTTATTTACAAGTAGCAACTCGGCGTCCTCGTAGCGAATGTCCAAGTCCATAGGTTCGGGCAGAACCTTGAACTCCCGTGGTGGCTCGGGCAGCGTAATAGTTATAACATCGAGTGGCTTAACGCGGTAGTTAGATTTAACGGGCCGGTCATTCACCTGTACCGCCTCCGCCCGGATGGCATTCTGAATGCGGGTTCGGGAGGTACTAGGCAGGCGGTTAAGCAGAAACTTATCTAGCCGGAGCAGTTCCTGCCGCCGGTCGGCCCGGATGCGGTGATGCTCGTATAGTTCATCCCCTCCTTCGTCATCCTCCTCAGCCAGTTCCCCTGCGTCCACAGGTGGGTTGCCGAGGCTGCTCTCAATAAATTCTTCTTCCGGCTCCTGCATTATAAAAGCAATGAATTTAAAGGCTATTGCTTACTGCTCTAGACTTAGGGTAGGCATCCATATAACAACACCGCCGAAGCAGGAGCTCCGGCGGTGTTGTTGGTAAGCGCATGAAGTTTGAGCTTATTACACCTTACTTCTTTGTCTTGGTTTTCGTCTTGGTAGCCGTAGGGGCAGCAGCTTGCGTAGAGGCTGCTGCCGGCGTAGCTACTTTAGGAGCGGCCGCAGCAGCGCCCGGGGTGATGCCCATTTTCTTCAGAATCAGGTCTGATACGTCACCATCCTTCGGGCCGTGCAACAGCAAAGGGCTGTCACCATCAGAGTTCAGAATGTAGGTATAGCCGTTCTCATCGGCCACGGCATCAATATTTTTCTGCAGTTTGTCCAGAGCGGGCTTTAACAGCGTCTGCTGCTTTTGCTGCAGCGATACTTCTGCATTCTGCTGGAACTCCTGAATCGACTGCTGCAGGTTCTGGAGTTCTTTTTCTTTATCAGCCTTAACTACGTCCGTCATAGTAGCGCCACCTTTCTGGTAGGCTTCTACCTTAGTGCGGAACTCCGTGCTTTTTGCATCCAGCTGGCTTTTGAGCTGCGTGCTGTAGTCCTTCAACTGGGATTCAATCTGCTTGCTCTCAGGCATCTGGCTCAGTACGTACTGAACGCTAGTATACCCGATCTTCAGCGGTGCGGCCGTCTGTGCCATCGAAGCCGTAGCCGTAGTGAAGGTAAGGGCGGCAGCAGCCAGTGCAACGCGGAATTTGTTCATGGTGGTCATCAAAAAGAGAAGTGTCAGAGAGTTAGATGCGCAAAGTTAATTTTTTCGGGTTGCCGGCCGCGTGGTAGTACGAGTCGGCTGTTTAGGCCGGGTAGCAGCAGGTTCGTCTTCTACCACCGCATCACCCGCCGGAGCCTGCGGAGTAGTCACCGACCGTACGGCGCCTTTCTGGCCGGGCTGGTTGCGCTCCTCCGAGGCCAGGCCCAGTTCTTCCATTACAAACTCCGTGTAATCGTGCACCGGGTTAGTGTAGAGCATAGTCAGGTCACCAGATTTATCGAAAACAATAGCGAGTTGTTTCTTCTTCGCTACCTTCTCAATGGCCTCAAATACCTGATCCTGTACCGGCTTGGTAAGCTCTTGCCGCTTCTTAAAAAGCTGCCCTTCAAAACCGAATATTTTGTTGGAGTAAGCCTTAATATCCTGCTCCTTCTTCAAAATCTCGTCCTGACGCTTCTTCTTCATCGGCTCAGTTAGAACGACTTCTTCGGCCTGATAATTCCGATAAAGCTTATCCAAGTCCTTTTTTTGCGTCTCGATATCCTTCTGCCAATTGCCGGAAAGGGTATTGAGTTCCTGCTGAGCCTGCGCATACGCCGGCATCTTACCCATGATAAACTCGGAATCGACGTAGCCGAATTTCTGGGCTAGTACTGTTTGGGGCAAGCCCCCCACTAACAGGAGTGCGACGGCCGCTACCCACGAAAACATCTTGTTCATATGGTAAAATAAGATGAAGTGTTGACGGCCGCGCCGCCGGGCTTAGCGGATCTGCTGGCCGATAATAAAGTGGAAGATGCCCTTGTCCTGCTTCTGACCAGGAGTGTAGATCGGCACTTTATCAAAGCCCCAACCGTAGTCAAACCCTAGCAAACCAAATGCCGACATGAAGATGCGGGCTCCGACCCCCGCTGAGCGGTACAACTTATAAGGATTGTACTCGGAATAGCGTTCAAAAGCGTTGCCAGCTTCTGCAAAGCTGAGCACGTACACGGTGGCGGCCGGGTTTAAGCTAACCGGATAACGCATTTCCATCACGAACTTATTGTACACCACGCCGCCACTAGAACCATTCGTACCAGTTATAGAGGTAGGTAAGGGGGAAGTGCTGGCATCGCCTGGGTCCGCGTAGCCTCTTAGGCCAATGTATTCAGTGCCAGCTATAAAGTTTGCCGACCCACCGTAGCCCAGACCCGAGCCACCCAGCTTAAAGCGTTCAAATGGCCCGATTGGGCGGCTGCTGTTGTAGGTGCCAATGAAACCGAAGTGGGCGCGGGTATTGAGAACCAGCTTGCCTACCACCGGCGAGAACCAAGAGGCGTCAAACATCCACTTGTGAAACTCTACCCACTCACCTACGCTGGGGCTGGACCCCGGGAACAAGGAGTAAGGCGGCGTCAGATTCACACTCAGCGCCAGTGAAGAGCCCCGGCGCGTGAAGGTGGGGTTGTCGATGCTGTTGCGGGAAAGGGTTGTGTTAAACGTTATGTTGTTCGCGTTACCCGTACCGTTAGGGAAGAATTCAGAGCCTAACGCCGTGTAGTTGTTCAGTTTGTACTGGGTGATGGACAGGGCATTACTCAGCGTGAAATAGTCATCGGGCCAACGCAAACGGCGGCCTAAGCTTACACTAGCACCATTTGTTTTAAGGAAACTACCCGTTTCGGCGTCGAAGTTGGTACCTAGCCGGTAAATGGTTTTGGTTAGGCTTACGGACAGAGAGTTCGGCTTGCGGCCACCCAGCCAGGGTTCCGTAAACGAGAAAGAGTAGGCCTGGTATTGCAAGCCATTCGCCTGCACGTTCAGCGACAAACGCTGACCATCACCGGCGGGCACCGGCGTCCAATTGCGCAACGTACCGGCTTTGCGCAGGGAAAAGTTATTGAACACTAGACCAACGGTACCAATAAAGCCGGCGTAACCACCCCAACCACCCGACAGGGTAATCTGGTCGGAAGGCTTCTCTTCCACCGTGTAATTGATGTCAACCGTACCATCAGCCTGGTTAGGAACCGGGTTCAACCCAATCTTTTCCGGGTCGAAGTAGCCTAGGGTAGCAATTTCACGCTGGCTGCGAATGAGCTGCTCTCGGCTGAATTTGTCGCCGGGCAGCGTGTACAGGGAGCGGCGCACTACGTGGTCGGAAGTTTTCGTGTTTCCGGCAATGTTCACGTCCTTAATGCGCGCCTGTACACCTTCCGTAAGACGCATCTCAATATCAATTGAGTCGCCTTCTACCTTGGTCTCTACTGGCTCAATCTGGAAGAACAGGTAACCGTCGTTCATGTAGAGCGAGGTTACGTCCTGACCTGTTGGGTTGTAGTTCAGGCGTTTATCCAGAGTTTCCTTGCTATAGACGCTACCTTCTTTAATGCCTAGCACAGAGGCCAGGGTCTTGTCATCGTAGAGGTAGTTACCCTTCCAGGTAATATTCCGGAAGTAATACTTGGGACCCTCATCTACCTTGACAGTGAGGCGCAGGGCATCCCCTATCCGCTCCAGCGTATCGGAAACTACAACAGCGTCGCGGTAGCCTTCACTGTTGTAAAACTCTAGCAGCTTGGCTTTGTCCTCTTCAAATTCTTTACTCTGAAACTTGCCGGAGTTAAAGAGCTTAGGAAATTTCTTCTCTTTGGTTTTCTTGAACTTGCCCTTCAGCTTACCATCCGAGTAGGCTGTGTTTCCCTCAAACTGAATGTCATTGATTTTGACCTTAGAGCCCTTATCAACTTTGATATTCAGCACGACACTGTTAGACAGCGAGGAATCAGGAACCTGGGTGATGGTAACCTTACTGTCCAGAAAGCCCTTATTGGTATAGAACTTCCGAACCTGGGTACGGGTGTTGCTCAGCAACGCATCCGTTACCACCTTTCCGCGGATTAGCTTAATCTTATTCTTGAGCTCATCGGCCTGGCTTTTACCGATGCCCGAAAACTCAAATTTAGACAGCCGGGGCCGCTCCTTTAAGTTAAAATCAAGAAAGATGCGGCTGCCCTCTGTGCGCGCAATGCTCACACTTACGTCGCCCAAAATGCCCTGGTCCCAGAGCCGGCGGATGGCTTTACCGATTTCTTCGCCCGGAATTGTAATTGGGTCCCCTACCTTCAACCCAGTCAGGCCGATTAGCGTATTAGGATCCAGGTAACGGGCGCCGCTTACAGTGATGCCACCCAGAGTGTAACGCTGGGGCTGCTCGCCGGCAGAGGCAGCCGGCACCTGAGTTTGGGCAACGGCCGTGCTTATTGGCACTGCGCCCAAGGACAAGGCCAGCGCGGCAGCTGGAATAAGTTTATGGTAGGAAGAACTCATGTTCTGTTATTACGAAACGGTTAGCTGCTCACTGGTTTTCCCGAACCGACGCTCCCGCTGCTGGTAAGCCCGCAGGGCATCGTAAAAATGCTCCCGCCGGAAATCAGGCCACAGCAAATCGGTGATAAACAGTTCCGTATAGGCCAGCTGCCACAATAAAAAATTACTAATGCGCTGTTCGCCACTGGTGCGAATCAGCAATTCAGGATCTGGAATGCCTGCTGTTGAAAGAAAGCTGGCTACCGTTTGCTCCGTGATTTGCTCCGGCTGCAGCCGACCAGCTGCTACCTCTTGAGCCATTCGCTGCGCGGCCTGCGTTAGGTCCCACCGGCCGCTGTAGCTTAGAGCTAGCAGCAGAGTAGTTCGGGAGCCTTCTTTAGTTAGCTCGATTGCCTCCGCCAATTCCTTTTGGCAGGAAGCAGGCAAATTTTCAATCTGGCCGATTGCTTGAAGGCGGATGCTGTTTTTGAGCAGCGTAGGGGTTTCTTGCCGGATGGTATGAACCAACAACTGCATAAGCGCCATCACCTCGTGCGCCGGCCGCGACCAGTTTTCGGTCGAGAAGGCATACAAGGTTAAGTAGCGCACCCCCACTTCCGCGGCGGCCTCTACTGTTTCGCGCACGGCCTTGATGGCGCTCTGGTGCCCGAAAATGCGCAAGCCCCCCTTCTGCTTGGCCCAACGGCCATTGCCATCCATTATGACAGCTACGTGAGCGGGTATATTCTGGGAATCTATCTCGGACCGGACGGCCATCAGTACTTTTTGCGTAAAGAGGCTGCAAGTTACGCAAATGGTTGCATTCGCCTCTGCTCAATAACAAGTTGCACTCAAGGGTCTTAATACGAACAGCCCCCGGCACCTAGTATGTCGGGGGCTGTTTGCGGCAAGACTTGTAGCCAACTACTTATCAGTAGTAATTAGTTTTTCTTTGCTTTTTCCTGGCTAGGGTCAGGGCAGCGAATTTTGTAGAAGGTATAGGAAATGCTCAAGCCGTTGTAGAAGTACCAGTCCTGATCATGCGAATTACCAATCAGGTCATTTTGCCCCCGGGATTTGCCGTCAATATGGTCCAGTTGATCAGTGAAGGTTTTGCGCGCCCCAGCTTCCAAGCCTAGGTTCCAGTGGTCGGAAAGAGCATATTTGAAACCTAAGCCCGCTGGAATAGCCAGATTGATCATGCCCGCCTTGCGGTCTAGCTGGGGGTTAGCACTACTAGCTGTCTGAGTATTGGCATAAAATCCGGCCAGTCCAACGAATACATAGGGCGTGAAGTGGACCTTGTCGCGCCGGTCGTGGTAATCAAAGAAATTATATTCTACTACGCCGGATGCTTCCAGCAGGCTACCTTTCATATTAGCATTGCGATATTCGGCTAACGGAGCAATTCTTCCATTAGCACCCTGCACGTTACCATCGTCGGCACGTAACAAACCAGCTGTGAACCCTGCCCGCAATGTTATGGGTGCAGATACATCCTTCCGGTAAAAGGCTGTCAGGGCCGGTCGGTTGTTGCGGAATTGGTAGTTCGGTGACAGCTCCCCTTTATAGGTTAAACCGCCCAAGCCTATTCCTATCTCGCTAGTGTTCTGAGCAGTTGCCGTGTAGGCAAAAAAAACACTCCCTACTGGCAATACGCCAGCAAGGAGTGTTTTGAAGAGCTTCGATTGAGTCATTAGACTGGCTGTTGGTGAAAAAGGACAGCCAGTTTACTGGCTATCGGAATTTGGGGCTTCTTACTCGAGGAGCAAGGATATAGTTTACCGACACACCCAAAGTAGTGTACCAGTCTTTTTCAGAGCTTTTGCCGCGCATCTCGCCACCTTGAACGGCTTCAGTATATGTGCCTGGGACCTCTTTCGTAATATCCCAACCGAAATACTTAGCAGCAGGAGAAGAGAGAGCATCCCGGTTAGCTACGTAGTTACCGCTTACGTCGTCAAGATAGTCGGTAAAGGTTTTACGGAAGCCAAGCTCTAGGCCAATATCAAACTGCTTGTTCAACTTGTAACGAGCCCCAGCACCGAAAGGAATAACGAATTGGGTCAAAGAGTAGCCCTCCGACTGTCCCTCAGTTCTCAACGCTTGCAGAGCAACATAATTGCCTTCTGCGTCCAAACCTTTCGGATTATGACGCATTACTCCAATACCACCGAATACGTAGGGTACAAAGTCAGGACGCTTGATGTAGTTGTTGCGATTCTCAATCAGATCAAACATGCCTACTGCCGCAAACTCCAAAATACCGTTGCGGAAGTTCATGTTCCGGTTGAAGCGGAACTTAGCGTCCGCATCGTTCTGATCAGCAGCTTTCGAGTCGTCGCCGCTAATACGACCGTATGTCAAAGAGGCGCGCCCCGATATACGCGGAGCAAAACGGCGTGTGAATGTCAGACCTGCATTAAGACGAGTTGCACCGGGACGGAAGCTGGGAATACTAGGCTTGGGAGTAATATCTCCAAAGTAGTTCATGCCAGTTACGGTCAGGCCAACAGAGTTGTACTGCTTCCGCTTGCTGAATTGCTGCGCACTCGCTTCCGTCGCTACCAGTGCGAGGACTAGCAGCAGGGCCGTAGTGTAGGTGAAGAGTTGCTTCATATTAAGCGAAGGTTAGAAAATATTCAAGTTCAAGAATGCGAAAATTGTACAAGCACGGTCGCAGTCAGCGACAAAAGTAGAGGATGACGGGAACTTTAAAAATTATTAGTGGAAAATCTCTATGCTTAAATAGGTATGCCAGCAGGGTTCCGACGGTCCAGACCCCAGTTTAACTTACTGCGCAAGGTACTCAGGAAGTTAACATGGTTAAGCTTTACCAGGCGAGCATTAAAGTTTTCTCGGCGAACAGCAATCTGAATTCCGGCCTCTACTGTTTCGGAGCGGGAGTCAAGTGAAAGCAAAAAGTTGTTGCTTCTGCCTTCAATTTCAAAGGAAATTACACTCCGGTCTGATACAATTAGCGGCCGTACGTTCAGATTGTGGGGACATACGGGAGCGATAATAAAATTGTTTGTTTGTGGTAACATAACGGGTCCGCCGCAGCTCAGCGAATACCCAGTAGAGCCAGTGGGCGTGGCCACAATCAGGCCATCTGCCCAGTAGGAGTTCAGGTACTCTCCATCGATGTAGGTATGTACCACAATCATGGAGGAGGTGTCGCGCTTCAGAATGCTGAACTCATTGAGGCCGAAGTTAATAGCGCCAAAGGTATCGGGGTCTGTATCAACCCGAATCAGGCTTCGGTCTTCCAGCACAAAGTGCCCTTTGAATAGGGAGTCCAAGGCGGGGCCAATCTTGTCGGGGGAAATGGTGGCCAAAAATCCTAACCGTCCGGTATTGATACCGAGGATCGGAATTTGAAGGGCTCCGACGTAGGTAACGGTGTCGAGCAGGGTACCATCGCCTCCAATGCTGAGCACGAATTGCATGCCCCGTAGGGAGTCGCCGCGCCGGAAGGTGGTAATGCCCTCAGGTAAATCAACCCGTTCACTGAGGTAAGTATGAAACGATTCCAGAACGCATACTTCGGCCTGCCGACGCGTCAGTTCTTCTACCATTTCACGCATGAAAGGCGTCAGCTCCTCACTGAATGGCTTACCTAGAATGGCAATTTTCATAACAAAAGCTTAATCTGATGCCTCTTTGGCAGGAAGATTAAATGGGGAACTGCGTACGAAAAAAGAAGCCTCCCTCCCGCTCCCGGGTACGGGCATACTCCAGGGTAAGCACCCAATCGTAGTACGTTACCAGGTGTAAGGCAACGCCGGTGGAGGCCAGCAGCTTATTGGGCAACCGATTCGTAGGCCGGGGTGCTGGTGTCTGCACGTAGCCTACGTCGGCAAAAGTATTCAAATAAAACACGAGGGGAATGGTGTTGAACTTAGTAGTGCGCACTCCATTGAGCTGGAGTTGGCCTACATCAAGCAACCGATACGTAAGCCCTTGCTGCACGAGACCGTAGTGGTGGCCATCTATTACGTAAGCGTCATAGCCGCGCACCAAGACATCATACCCAAATGCTCGGTTATCGGCGTAGCCTACGGACCGGGCTAGGCGCACTTGCGCGGCCGTACCAATGGTGTAGTAAAATGGACCGCCCAGGGCTAAATAGCGGGCGTAGCGCCCCCGTAGCGTAAGTACATCTGGCGTGCCTGGTGTAAGAAACGTGCGGTAGGATAGGGCAAGTTGCGCGTACTGTCCGGTTAAGGGGTAGGCAAATGTATGGCGCTGGTTGAGGGTGCTGACTAAACTGAGCTCCACGTACTCCCGGCGCGGTCCGTGCAGGTAGTAGGTTGGGTTGTAGTAGAGCACGGAGTCGGAGACTTGCTCGCGGTGGTACGACACATCTAGGGCCGTGAGGTGCTGCACGGTACGGCGCCAACGCAGCCCCAGGGTAGCATACTGTCGCTCAATAGGAAAATCATTTTCCTGCCGCAGATTGGCGAGCCTGTCTTGCACCGTGGCATAGTCTAGGGCATGGCTGCGGTAGTAGGACAATCCGGCCCCTAGGCCAATACGGCGCCGCCGACCGTAGCCTGGCGCCTCATAGAACACTTCGTATTTGCGGTTGAAGCCTAACTGCACGTTGGCCAGCAGTTGCTCGTTCCGGCCCCGAAAGTTACGGCGCACCAGATGCAACCCGTAATCTACGCGCTGCCAGCGGTCCGCACGGTCGAGCCAGGAGCGAAAATTGCGGTCGGCCAGGGAGAAGATGGGTACAGGAAAGGTGTACCACCGCTCTTGCACGCTGTAGAGAATGGTCACTTCGCCGTCGCGACAGACGGCCTGCAGCAGCACCTGGTGGAAAAGCTGCAGGTTAAATAAGCGGCGGCGGTTGGCTTCCAGTCGTTTACTGAAGGTAGCGGCCCGTAGCGTATCGCCTTCCCGGAAATCCAGCTCGGCTCGTAGCACCGGCTCTTTCGTTACTTTATTGCCCACAAACAGAATGCTAGCAACCCGCAACGTGGGGTAGCCGGGGCATTGCACGCTAATCACGCTGTCGGTTGCGGCGCGGCGGAGCGAATCAGGGGGAGCCGCGGAAAGGCCAGCGACAGGCATAGCTGCCGGGGCCGACGGTAGCAGGCCTAGCAGCAACGTCAATACAATAGCCAGCACTTCTCCTACCTGCTCAGATGTTCAGGTAACGCAGCAGGGCATCGTAGCGCTGCTGCTCGTCTTCGCTCACTTCCTCGGTGCCGCTGAACTGAGCCGTAATAGAATACCCGAACCGCTCTAGAGTAGCAATAATGCGGGTAATATTGGGCGTGTTCAGCTTCAGAGTGAGCCGGATCCGGTAGGGGTCGTGTTCGTCCTGAGCCACGTGGGCGCTTATGATTTTAGCGTTGTTTTCCTCTACGTACCGGCTAATCTGGGTTAGGGAATAATCCCGCTCTTCCATGGCCAGCACAATGATGCCCTGCTGGTTACTAGCAACGGGCACTTTACCGAAGGCCGCCAGCGTGTCGCTTACGGTTACCACACCCATGTACTCCCGCTGCTCATCAAGTACGGGCACTAGCTGCACTTTATTTTGCACGGCCAGCTCAATGATATTGTAGAAGTGCTGGTCGCGCTGCACGTGCACATCAGCGTAGTTCAAGGCAATATCACTGAGCAGCTGCTTATCGGCATCCTGGTCCATCAGGTCCGATTCCGTCACCAGTCCCAGGTACAGCCGATTATCGAGCACAGGCAGCTGGCCCACGTGGAATTCCTCCAGCCAGCGGGCCGCCTTTTCCATAGAGTCCGTCACCTTCAGGGGCGGAATCATCTGATTCAGTAAATCCTCGGCGATAATGGAGTTCATGGGAGGGAACTAGGAACGAAGATAGAGGTAGGGCACACTACCAAAGAAAGAAATTCCAGCCATACATACGTACGTGGCTGGCTAAAAGAGCGGGTTCACCAGACCAACAGTTGCATTTATTTGGCGAAAGCCTCGGCGGCGCGGAGCTTACCCGGCTACCGGAACAGCTGTGCGCGCTAAAAACTGGTGCAGTAGCTGGTTGAAAGCAGTTGGGCGCTCCATCATGGGCGCATGACCGCAGTGGTCCAGAAAGCGCAACTCAGAGCCGCGGATGAGGCGGTTAAACTCGTGGGCTACTACGGGGGGCGTTATCGTGTCGTTCAGCCCCCACACTAGCAGGGTAGGTACGCGGATGTGCTGCAATTCCTTGGCTAGGTTATGCCGCTGGGCCGAGCGGGCAATGCTAATGATGCGCAGGCATTTCGCGTTGGAGTTGGTTACGCTAAATACCTCATCAACCAGTTCCTGGGTAGCAATAGCGGGGTCGTAGAAGGTATAACCCACCCGCTCTTGCACGTAGGCATAGTTACCACGCTTAGGAAACGAACCGCCCATGCTGTCCTCAAACAAGCCACTGCTACCCGTCAGGACCAACCGGTTTACGCGGCCGGCGTTGCGCAACGTGTACACCAGGGCAATGTGCCCGCCGAGGGAGTTGCCGAGCACGGTGCACGGCTCAGGCAGCTTTACTTCCGCCAGGAAATCTTCGACAAAACCTACCAGGCCGGGCACACCCGCTTTGGTGAGCGGCATGTCATAAATTGGCAGGAGCGGAATTACTACGCGGTACTGGGCGCTAAACTCGGCCACTACGTCTTGCCAGTTGCTCAAGGCTCCGAACAGACCGTGCAGCAGCAACAGCACTTCGCCGGAACCTTCATCTACGTAGTGAAATCCATTCTTTTCCTTGATCTGCAACGCCATCTTCTCAGGGAATATACTGCCGGGCTCAGGGCGCCGGGGC
Source organism: Hymenobacter sublimis (assembly GCF_023101345.1). Classification (NCBI taxonomy): domain Bacteria; kingdom Pseudomonadati; phylum Bacteroidota; class Cytophagia; order Cytophagales; family Hymenobacteraceae; genus Hymenobacter; species Hymenobacter sublimis. The sequence continues at coordinate 123,949 of NZ_CP095848.1, read as the reverse complement.
AGGTTGTGCAATGATACAATTCTTGACCCAATTGCCTAGCAGGGCCAGGCCGTTGGGCGTCAGGAGAGCTTCCGGATGAAACTGCACCCCGTACAAAGGCAGTGTACGGTGACGCAGCGCCATGATTTCCTGCTCGGTGGTAGTAGTACGGGCCAGCGCCTCCAACGACGGGGGCAGCTGATCTAGTACGAGAGAATGGTAGCGCGTGACGGGCATGCGCAGCGGTAGCCCTGCATTCAGCGGGCTCGGGGCCAGCCATTCTACCTCCGATACTTTGCCGTGCATGGGCCGATTGGCCCGGCTGATCTTGGCCCCAAAAAACTCGCCCAAAGCTTGGTGGCCCAGGCATACTCCGAGCATGGGCAGCTGCTGGTGGTAGGCCTCGATGACAGTTGGCATTACGCCTGCCGCCGCCGGCGCGCCTGGTCCCGGCGACAAGACGACACCATCGAAGGATAAGTCCTGCAACTCAGTTAAGGATACGTCATTACGCCGCACCAGCACCTCACAGCCCAGCTGCCGGAGGTAGTCTAGCAGATTATAGGTGAAGGAGTCGAAGTTATCTAGTAGCAGCAAACGCATGGGCAAAGGTAAGGGTAGGTGTGCTAACCAAGCAGTTGGTTACTAGTTCCGCCCCGCGCCTACATTCCATGCAGGATGGCTACTAAAACACCTCGCGCAGCTTATCCAGCAGAGTGCCAGCGAAGGGCAACACGAAGCTTACGATGCTCAGGGCCAGCGGCGTGGCTTCCCGCACAACGGGTAGCACCTGCGAATCGGCCAGCAGCTGGGGTGAAATCAGCTGCAGACCCGCCATGCCCACCCCGTGCAGCAATAAGCTGAGGCCGAGTACCCATTTCAGCACGCCGCTCACCGCGCCGCCCAAGCTATCCAGCACGCCCAGCGGGGTCAGGTGCACGGCTGTGCGGATAACCCCGCTCAGCAGATGCACACCCCAACCGATGGCGGCAAACACTAGCACGAACGACACCAGCGGCAGCAGTCCAAAGGCCTCCCCCACGTAGTGACGCACCAGTGGAATGGCATCGTTTAGCAACAGCAAACCACCCACTACCCCCAGCACCAGCGCCAGCAACGAGGCTACCTCCAGCAGCAACCCGCGCCGGTAGCCTTTCACCGCGCCAATGCCCAGCGGAATAAGCAGCAGGATATCAAGGGCGGACACAAGGTGGAACAGTGAAGAAGTGAACAGGTGAGTTTGACGGGCTGTCCTAGCAAGGACGCAGATGGCGGTGACCCATCTGCACCCTTTCGCTACCCATTATTGCCCTCTTACAGATTCGTATTATTGAGTAGGTTATTTACTACCTGTGAAATCTGCCGGCCATCGGCCTGACCTGCCAATTCGCGGGCGGCTACCCCCATTACCTTACCCAAATCAGAAGGGCCGGTGGCTCCTACGCGCTGGATGATGCCGACGAGCTTTTCCACCAGATCAGCTTCCGACAGCTGCTGGGGCAGGTACTCTTCGATGATGGCCAGCTCTGCCAGCTCTATTTCTTCCAGGTCAGAGCGGAACTGCTTCTGGTACATTTCGGCGGCTTCGCGGCGCTGCTTAGCCGACTTGGTTAGCAGCTTCGTTTCGGCCTCAGGAGTTAGGGCCGCGCCGTGCTGTCCTTCGGCCGTTTCCGCCAGCAGGATCTGGGATTTAATGCTGCGCAGGGCGGTCAGACGAACTTTGTCTTTGGCCAGCATAGCCTTTTTAATATCAGCGTCGATGGTTTCTTTCAGAGCCATGGGAAGGAGAATAAAGGAGGTGCAAGATTACGGGTTATTCCCGACAACGGGGTCGACAAGGCCCTTTTTCAGCTGCGAGAGAACTGCTTGTATAGGCGGTAACGTAACGTTGGGGTTAGCAGCATGACCGGAAACGGAAAGCGAGGTGGGCTGTTTGAGGTTGTATCTTTGACCACGTACCTCCCGGCCAGCCTACCCTATTATGACGAAGCTCAGCGTAAACATAAATAAAATAGCCACCCTGCGGAACGCCCGCGGCCACAACCGCCCCGACCTGTTGCAGGTAGCCCGCGACTGTGAGCGGTTTGGCGCCCAAGGTATTACGGTGCACCCGCGGCCCGACGAGCGCCATATTCGCTACCAGGATGTGCACGATCTTAAACCCCTGGTTACCACGGAGCTGAACGTGGAAGGCAACCCCACCCCTGATTTCTTAGCCCTGGTGCGCGCCGTGCGTCCGGAGCAGGTGACGCTGGTACCGGACGCACCCGATGCCATTACCTCCAATGCCGGCTGGGATACGGTCCGGCACCAGGAGTATCTGCAGGATGTGGTAGCGGAGCTGAAGAGCTTTGGGGCCCGCGTCAGCATCTTTCTGGACCCGGTGGTAGAGCTGGTGCACGCAGCAGCTAGCACCGGCACCGACCGGATTGAGCTGTACACCGAAGACTACGCCCGCCGCTACCACACCGACCGGGAAGCAGCTATTCGCCCCTACCGAGAAGCCGCGGAAGCTGCCCAACAGCTGGGCCTCGGCCTCAATGCCGGCCACGACCTCGACCTGGACAACTTGGCCTACCTTCACCAAAACCTGCCGGGCCTGGCGGAGGTGAGCATCGGCCACGCCCTGATTTGCGACGCTCTGTATTTGGGCCTGGAAAACACCATTCAGCTGTACCGGCGCCAGCTAGCTTAGGGGATTAACAAGAAGGAAGTAACCATTCATAATCGGGCCGGTAGGCTGTATGCCGCTTCAGTTGGCGCCCGGTGGCACCGGCCACTTCGTACTTCTTCATTCCTCATTTTTGGTTCTTCATTCAACAACATGCCCCGCCTGTCCCTCTCCGACTTCCTGCAAGGCCCCGCCGAAGCTCCCATTCTCGATGTGCGGGCGCCGGTTGAATACGCCCAGGGCCACATTCCCGGAGCGCTGAGCTTTCCGCTGTTTTCGGATGAGGAGCGGGCCCGCATTGGCACCACGTACAAGCAAATGAGCCAGGAAAAGGCCGTGCTGCTGGGCCTCGATTTGTTTGGGCCGCGCATGAGTCAGATGGTGCGGCAAGCGCAGAAGCTTGCTCCTCACAAGCAAGTGCGCGTGCACTGCTGGCGCGGTGGTATGCGCAGCGGGGCCGTGCAGTGGCTGCTGGAGTTGGCTGGCTTCCACGTGCATCTGCTGAACAAAGGCTACAAAGATTACCGGCATTGGGCCCTGGCTGAGTTTGGGCAACCCCGGTCGTTGCTGGTACTCGGCGGCCTAACCGGCTCGGGCAAAACCGACGTGCTGCAGGCCCTGGCCGCCGCTGAGCAACCCGTCCTCGACCTGGAAGGACTGGCCAGCCACAAGGGGTCGGCGTTTGGCAGCATCGGGCAGCCGCCCCAGCCTACCCAGGAGCAGTTTGAGAATGAGTTGGCGGCGGTGCTGGCTACCCTACCGGCGCAGGTTCCTACCTGGGTCGAAGACGAAAGCCGCACCATCGGTAGCATGCACGTTCCCCCGCCCCTATTTGCCCAACTGCGCACGGCCCCGCTGATTTTACTGGAAATTCCTCGCGACGTACGAGTGCGGAAGCTAGCCGAGGAATACGGTCGTCATGACCCAGCCGCCTTGGCTACCAGCATCCTCCGCATCCGAAAGCGCCTGGGTGGCCTGGCAACCAAGGAAGCCCTGGCCGCCATTGGTGAAGACGATATGGAGAAAATGGTCAGCCTCGTGCTCGACTATTACGACCGGACTTATACGCACGGACTAGCCGACCGCCCGGTCGTGCGCGTAGCCTCCGATACCTGCGACCCGGCTATTAACGCCAACTTGGTGCAGCGGGCCGCTCAAGAAGCTGGTTTTCTGACCACTCATCGGCCTGCCTCCCATGGTTCCTAAGCTGCGCGTAGCTCGCCCTACCGATCAGCTAGCAGCCGTAGTACGGTTTTACCGCGACGGGCTAGGCCTTCGGGAATTAGGCTCTTTTGCGGGGCACGAGGGCTTTGATGGGGTAATGCTAGGGCACCCGCAGGCCCCCTACCACTTGGAGTTTACCTCCCAGCCCGGGCACCTTATTGGCCGGGCTCCAACGGCAGATCATCTGCTCGTATTTTACCTACCCGACCGGCTGGAATGGCAACTGGCCGTTGACCGGCTGCAGGCTCAAGGGTACTCATCAGTGCCGGCCGCTAACCCGTACTGGGACAAGCTTGGGCTTACTTTCGAAGACCCGGATGGTTACCGGGTAGTTTTACAGCAAGCCGCCTGGAATTATTAATCACGCGCCTCCTACCACCTCTATGTCTTCTGTCTCCAACCCCACCGACCACATTCGCCTTACTCAGTATAGCCACGGCGCGGGCTGCGGCTGCAAAATTGCGCCTAAAGTGCTGGATCAGATTCTGCACACCAGCATTCCGCAACCCCACAACGACAAGCTGCTGGTAGGAAACTCCTCCCGCGACGATGCCGCCGTGTATGACATCGGGGGCGGGCAGGCCCTGATCAGCACCACTGATTTTTTCATGCCCATCGTGGATGACGCCTACGATTTCGGGCGTATCGCTTCGGCCAATGCCATCAGTGATGTGTATGCCATGGGCGGGCGGCCGGTTATGGCTATTGCCGTGCTGGGCTGGCCCATTGATAAGCTGGCGCCTGAGGTTGCTCGGCGCGTAATTGAAGGTAGCCGCAGTATCTGCGCCGAAGCTGGTATTCCATTGGCAGGGGGCCACAGCATTGATTCGCCGGAGCCCATATTCGGTCTGGCCGTTACCGGCCTACTCGACATCAGCAACCTAAAGCAGAACGATACCGCCACGGCCGGCTGCGAGCTGTACTTGACCAAGCCGTTGGGGGTAGGCATGCTCACCACGGCCCAGAAGCGCGGCATCTTGCGGCCGGAACACGAGCAGCTGGCGCCCCACAGCATGATGCAGCTCAACAAAATTGGGGAGCCGCTGGGCAAGCTCCAGGCGGTGCGCGCCATGACGGACGTGACGGGTTTTGGGTTGTTGGGCCACCTTGCCGAAGTGTGCGAAGGAAGCAACCTGACGGCCGAGGTAGACTTCAGCAAAGTACCCCTGCTGCCGGAAGCCGAGCAGTATCGCGCCCAAAAGTCGATTCCCGGTGGCACCGTCCGGAACTGGGATTCTTACGGCCACAAAATCGGGGAAATTACCGAGGAGCAGCGCCAGTGGCTCTGCGACCCGCAAACTTCCGGTGGCCTGCTGGTATGCGTGGAGCCTGCGGGCCGAGACGCCGTGCAAGCCATATTCGCGGAGTACGGCTTAGCTTTGGAGTCGTTCGGCCGGCTGCGCGAGCACGCGGCCGGGGAGCCCTGGATTCTGGTGCGCTAAGCCCGATAAATGAAATTGTTGCCCTTTCTGCGGCCGCTGCTGGAGGCGGCGGCCGCCGTTACCCTAATGGTGGTCGGTCTGCGAGTAATTACCGGCTTTTTCACCCGCAAAAGTCGGGTATACCGCCCCACCTTTCTGCGGCAGTTCGCGCTATTGTTCTGGCCGTTGCTGTGCCTGGGGGTAGGCTTACCTTTTCTAGGAACCTTTTTCTACGCCGGTACGCTCTCGAGCTACGAGCTGGTTCTGCTGACGGCCGTGGCTGCCGTGGTGCTGGGGTTTTCCGTGCCGGCCTTCCTGCTACACAGCCAGTACTACGCGCGTAACCTGCACACTACCCTTGTTTTCGACCCGAAGCAAAACGTGTTGGAAGTGTACGAAGGCCGGGTTCGGATTCCGTTTGGCAAAAAGGATATTGCGCGGGTAGAGCGGGTTACCTGTAAGTCAGAGCGGCTTTTCTGGAGCAACTACACGTACCTGAAGCTGCAGTTGCAGACCGGCGAGGTGCTTACTCTTACCTCCCTGCTGACTAATCTGGAACCCGTTGCGGAGTTTCTGCGCAACACGCCCCTGGAGAAAAAACAGCGGTGGTTTTGCTGGGCCTGAGGCGAGAGAAAGTTAGCCGTATCGTGCGCCAGCCTCCTCACCCGAAACAAGCTAAACCATACTAATATAAGACAGTTGCTGCCTTCTTATTTAATAGCAACTCCTCTATATTACGCAATCGAACCCCTGCCCATCCGGTACCCATCAGGAGCCCGGCCATCTTATTGCCCCGTTGCTGATGCAGCGCCTGCTGATTCTCTGTTTTTTATTCTGTATTGCCTATACGGTAGCCTCCGCCCAATCAACGGAAGCTACGTTGCTGCGGAAGCTCCGCACCCAACCCGCCGATACGGGCCGGGTGCGGCTGCTCAATGCTTTGTGCTACGAACTGCACGACAGCGCGCCCACCCGCGCCCTCACCTACGGGGAACAGAGCAGGGCGCTGGCCCGTCGTCTTCAGGACCAGCCGGGCCTGTTACAGGCCTTGCTCAACCTGGGTAGCTGCTACGCTAACCTAGCCGACGGCCCGCACGCCTTGCAGTTGCAGCAGCAAGCTCTTCAGCTAGCCCGCCGCCTTAACAACGTAGATGGTATTGTGCGCAGCTACGCAGGTATGGGCGGCGTCTATCATGAGCGTAACGACACGGCAGCGGCCCTGCTGAACTACCGCCGGGCCCTGGAACGGGCTTACGAACCCCGGGTGACCGTCCGGACCCAGCTCATGCTTTTCGGCAACCTGGGCAACCTCTACTTCAACCTGGGGCGCCGCCAGGAAGGGCTGGTATTCACTCGCCGGGCCTTGCAACTGGCCCGCCGCACCGGCGACCGGCCCGGAGAGTCGCTGTACCTAGCTGATTTGGGCTCCTTCTACCTGCAGATGAACCAGCTGGAAACAGCGGAAGGGTTGCTGCGCCAGTCGGTTATGCTGGTTGAACCGCTCAATATCCCCCGTTTCGAGGCGGGCCACCTGGAGCTGCTGGCAACGGCCCTACTACTTAAGTCGGAGCTGGAAGAGGCGGAGGAGCTTACCCGCCGGGCACTGGCCCTTTCCCGCCGCATCGACTACAAAGAGCGGGTATTGGATGCCTACAGCTTGCTGGCCGAAATCAGTGCCAGCCGGCGCAATTTTGAACAGGCGTTTACATGGCAAAATCGGTTTCGAGACCTGAATGACAGCCTCAACAGCCGCTCACGGGTGCAAACCTTAACCGCCCTGCAAACCCGCTACGAAACGGCCGAAAAAGAAGGCCAGATCCGGCGGCTTACCGAGCGTGGCCTAGCCTCCCAGCAGCGCAACCGGGCCCTTTGGGGCACTATTGCGGCCCTGGTGCTGGGCTTGGGTGGCATGGGCCTGCTGTACTTTAAGCTGCGGCGCAGCCGGGAGGCCCTGGCCGTTAACCACCGCTTCTTGGAAGAGGCCACCAAGGAGTTGCGGCAGGTAGCCGCCTCCAAAGACCGGCTCTACGCTATTGTGGCTCACGACCTACGCGGCCCCGTTACCTCGTTTGCGGGCGTTACCGAGCTTATTGATTTCTACCTCAAGCAAGGCGACGAACAAGGTCTGCGGCGCCTGCCTGACCTCGTGCGCCAATCGGCCCATCAGCTCAACCACCTGCTGGATAACCTGCTAAACTGGGCCGTTAACCAAACCGGCGAGTTAGCTTTCCGTCCTGAGCGGCTACCCGTGGTGGATCTGCTTACTCAGGCCATACAACTTTACACCAACACCGCTGAGGCCAAGCAGATTACGCTCAGGCTGGAAACTTTACCGGAGGCAGCAGTGTGGGCAGATGCGCACATGACCCAGACAGTGCTGCGCAATTTGGTAGGTAATGCGCTGAAGTTTACCCCCAGTGGCGGCACCATTCAGCTCGGGGCGGAAGCGTTGCCCGGTTCCGGGGTGCGGCTAAGCGTAACCGACACGGGCGCTGGCATGGACCAGCGCCAGGTCACGGCCCTGCTTACGGACGCCGGCCCCACCAACCACCCTATGCGTGGCCCTCGTTCCGGTACGGGACTGGGCCTGCTGCTCTGCCGAGCCTTCATGCACCGCCAGGGCGGTAGCCTCGATATTAAAAGCGTGCTGGGCCAGGGAACTACCGTGGCCATTACTCTACCTGCCGCCCGGGCCTGAGGCTGACGACGGGCCGTTGCTACTGCCAAAGTCCCCATCTTTGCAGGGTTATGCTGCAACTTCACTTCCGCGAAATGGGGCAGGGCGCCCCACTGGTAATTCTGCACGGTCTGTTTGGCACCCTCGACAACTGGCAAACCCTAGCCCGGCGCTGGGCCGAGGCGGGTCACCGCGTTATTGTAGTGGATTTGCGCAACCACGGCCGCTCCCCGCACGCCCCGGAACACACCTATGCGCTGATGAGCGAGGACGTTCTGGGCCTGTTTGATCAGCTTCAGCTCGGCCCCGACACGACCCTGATGGGCCACAGCATGGGTGGCAAAGTGGCCATGCGCTTCGCCCTCGACTACCCCGCCCGCCTAGGCAAACTGGTGGTAGTTGACATTGCCCCGCGCTTTTCCGACATGCGCCACCAGGACGATATTCTGGCTGGTCTGCACGCGGTGCCACTAGCTGCTCTGGAAAACCGACAGCAGGCCGACGAAGCCCTGGCCCGTTACATCCGGCAGGTAGATGTGCGCCAGTTTCTGCTGAAAAACCTGTACCGCCGCGAGGACAACTCTTTTGCCTGGCGCCCTAACCTGGAGGCCCTGACTGCAGAAATGGAAGACATCGGCGCCGAAATAACCGCTGAGCAGCCCTTCCTGAAACCTACTCTGTTTATCCGCGGCGGCAAATCAGACTACGTTACGACGGAAGACAAGCTCTACAGTATTCCGGTGCTATTCCCGAACTCCCAAGTAGAAACCGTGGTAGACGCAGGCCACTGGGTGCACGCCGAAAAGCCCGAGGAAGTATTTGGGCTGGTGAAGGCCTTTATTGAACAGTAATTGCTAGCCGAATTGTGAAAGGCACCCTCTACCTTATTCCGACCGTGCTGGCTGAAGACACAGCCACCCAGGTCCTGCCCCCGCAAGTAGCTACCCAGGTGGCCGGGCTATCCTACTTTCTGGTGGAGAATGCCCGTACAGCCCGGCGCTTTATCAAAGGCGTAGCCCCACAGCAAGTCATTGAGGAGCTGCGCATCAGCGTCATTGACAAAGACAGCACCGAGGCTCAGATTCAGGCGGCCCTGGCCCCGGTTGCGGCCGGCCAAGATGCCGGCGTCATTTCCGAGGCTGGCTGCCCCGGCATTGCGGATCCCGGCGCCGAACTGGCCCGCCGGGCCCACCAACTCGGGATTCGGGTAGTACCTTTGGTAGGCCCTTCCTCCCTACTGCTGGCCCTGATGGCCTCGGGCATGAATGGCCAGAGCTTTGCTTTCCACGGCTACCTGCCCATTGAACGGGCTAAGCGCGTAGCGGCTATTAAAAAGTTGGAGCAGCAGGCACTACAGCAGCAGCAAACCCAGCTCTTCATCGAGACTCCCTACCGCAACTTGCCCCTGCTCGAAGACCTACTCCAGACCCTACACCCCGGTACCCGCCTATGCGTGGCGGCCAGCCTCACGGCTGCAAACGAGCTGGTGCGAACCGATACCGTAGCGGGCTGGAAAAAGGCCGGACCGCCCGATATTCACAAGCAGCCGGCCGTATTTCTGATTGGGCACTAACGCCACAGGGCCGCCGGACAAGTGTCTAGCGGCCCTGTGGCGTTTATTTTTCTGGCTTATTTCAACACCTGGTACACAATCAGGGACGACACGTAGGCTAGCCCTGTCATGTAAAGCATCTGCAGGATGGGCCACTTCCAGCCCTTGGTTTCGCGGTAAGTAGCAGCCAGGGTGCTCATGCACTGCATGGCAAACACATAGAAAACGAGCAGGGAAAAGGCCCGGGCCGGCGTAAAAAATGGTTGCCCGTTTTCATCCTTTTCAGCGGCTAGCTTTTGCTGCACCGTTTGCTGATCGGCGTCTTGGCCTACACTATAGATAGTAGACATGGTGCCCACGAACACTTCCCGGGCGGCAAACGAGGTAATAAGCGAAATACCAACCTTCCAGTCGAAGCCCAGGGGCCGAATGCCCGGCTCGATAAAGTGGCCGAAGATGCCAGCGTAGGAGCTTTCCAGCTTTTCAGAAGCTACCCGGGATTCTATTTCTGCCGGACTCAGTCCTTGCGCCCGTCCTTCGGTAGTAGCCTGGGTTTCGGCCCGCTCCAGCGCGTCGCCCGGACCGTAAGAGGCCAGCACCCAGAGCATGATGGAAATGGCCAGAATAACCTTACCCGCCTGGAAAACAAAGGCTTTTACTTTTTCTACGATGGTAATGCCCACGTTTTTCCAGCGGGGCCAGCGGTACACCGGAAACTCCATAATGAAGTAGCTCCGCTCCGTGGTTTTAAGCAGCAGCTTCATGGCCCAGGCCGAGAGAATGGCCGCAAAGAACCCCAGCAGATATAGCCCCATTAGGGCTACCCCGCGCAGGTTAAAGATACCCAGCACCGGCTCGTCGGGCACTACCAGCCCAATCAGCACGGTATAGACCGGAATTCGGGCCGAGCACGACATAAGAGGCGTCACGAAGATGGTAATAAGCCGGTCCTTGCGGTTTTCAATGGTGCGCGCGCTCATAATGGCGGGCACGGCGCAGGCTACCCCCGAAATCAGGGGCACAATGCTTTTACCGTTCAGCCCGAACCGGCGCATAATCCGGTCCATCATAAAGGTCACGCGGGCCATGTAGCCGGTTTCCTCCAGCACGGCTATAAAGGCGAAGAGTAGCGCAATCTGGGGAATGAAAATTAGCACGCCGCCCAGGCCCGCCAGCACGCCTTCCGTCAGCAGGTTAATTAGCGGCCCATCGAAATTACTCTGGATAAGCCCATTAATCCAGGCTACGCCCTGATCAATCAGCTCCATGGGGTAGCTGGCCCAAGCAAAAACGGCCTGAAACATCAGAAACAGCACCCCGAAGAAAATCAGGTAGCCCCAGACCTTATGGGTCAGAATTCGGTCGAGACGGTTGCTATAGGGCTCGTTTTTCTCAGTGCGCGTAACCGACACGCAGTTAAGCAGTATCTCGTTGATGCGCTGGTACCGGTCGATGGTTTCCTGGGCCTGCCGGGCTGTGGGCTCAAAACCGTACTGCTCGGTCAGCTCCTGAATGTAGGCCCGGTCGTCGGCCGTCAGGAAGCTGATGTGGCGGTACTGATGGGCGTAGTGCAGGGCCAGGTAATCGTTGTGCAGATTGAAGTAGTAGCGAATCTGCCGAATCATGGGCAGCAATTCTTCCTCCGGCTCGTAGAAATGGGCCTTGGGGGCGCCCAGCGTCTGGGCCATAACAATCTTGAGCGCGGCAATGCCCACGCCCTTGCGGGCATTCATTGGGATAATGGGCACGCCCAACTCCTCCTGTAAGGCAGCCACATCAATCCGCACGCCGTGCTGCTCGGCCACGTCCATCATGTTCAGGGCCAGCACCGTGGGTAGGCCCATGTCGGCCAGCTGGGTGAACAGCAGCAAATTACGGCGCAGGTTGCTAGCGTCGGCCGTTACCACCACGAAGTCAGGGTACTGCGCGCTGGTCTGGTCATAGAAAAGGTCCGTGATTACCTTTTCATCCAGGCTTTTGGGGTAGAGGGAGTAAGTACCCGGCAGGTCAATGATTTCGGCTCGGTGCTGGGAGGTAAGCTGGCTGGTGCCGGTTTTGCGGTCCACCGTAACGCCTGGGAAGTTGCCTACCTTCTGATTGAGGCCGGTGAGCTGATTAAACAGCGAGGATTTGCCGGAATTGGGGTTGCCAACCAGCGCAATGCGCGTCAGCGGGCCCGGTTGGCGCAAGGCATTCACGTCAAGCGGAGCACCTGCTACCCCCACGCCGGCCCGACCGGAAAGTAATTGCCCGCCTACCATGTACTGAGGTTATTTCAGAAGAATCGTTGCCGCCTCACTTACCCGTAACGACAACGTATAATCGGCCATATCTCCCACCACCAGCGTAATAGGACAGCCCAATGGTGCCCGGCTATTGAGTCGTACCTGCGTGCCCGGAATGCAGCCCATTTCCAACAGCTTCAGGGCCATCTCAGGATCTTTCAGGCAACAAATAGTGCCGCTCTCCCCCAGCTGGAGGTCTTTCACGCTGCGAGGCGCGGCCGGCGTAGGAGCAAGAGGTTGGCGCTTGGACACGGGTGGGGTTATTTAGATTTACTTCAAACAAAGGTACCACCCTTTTAGGTTTCGGCCAAAATCAGGTTTTTCCCAGATTATAGTTCGCCACAAACCGATGCTACTTCCTAACTGGCTGATTTGTAATTATTCCGCAGACAAATTGCATTGGTATAAATATTCTCAGAACACTTGCATTTAGTGCCCGGATTCATTGTAATTTTGGGATATCATATACTGTCTGCATATGCTCCAACGCGTACTTTCTCTTCTCTTTTTTGCTTTGCTTCTTCCAGCACTAAGTTTTGCTCAGGAGAACAAAATTTCGGGCCGCGTCGTCGATGAAAAGACCAAGGAGCCCATTCCATTCGCCTCTATTGGCCTGAAGGAAGAACAAACCGGTGCTCTTACCAACGAGTACGGTTATTTCCAGATAGCCATGCCGGAGAAAAACCCCCAAGACTCCCTGGTGGTAGTAGCCCTGGGCTATTTTCACAAGGCGGTTCTGGTTAAGCCGGGTATCAAGATTCAGGATATGATTATTGAGGTTCCTAAGCGCGCCATCGAGCTGAAGGAAGTTAAGGTAATCAGCAGCGCCAAAATCAAGAACCTTGACCTGGGCTCGAAGTCAAATACGCCGGGCGAGGGTATGATTCAGGGTATGCCGGGTAGCCAGTACGCCTTCTTCGTGAAGAACGATAAGGCGAAGAAGCTGGGCAACGTACGGTCAGTATCCTTTTACATCGGTGAAAACGGCTTCCCCCGCGAGCCTTTCCGCGTCCGTCTTTATAAGGCCGACGGTAACTACAACTCGCCCAACACCGACTTGCTCACGGAAAACATTGTGGTTTCGGCTCCCAAAGGCGGCGAGTGGTACACCATCGACCTGACGCAGTACAATATTGAGGCGCCGGTAGAAGGCTTTTTTGTGGCCATGGAGTGGATTGTGAGCGGTGATAAGTTCTACACCACGAACTTCATGGACAACTACACTCCCTACGGTCAGATTCTGCGTCCCACGTTTGAATTCAAGGAAAGCCGCACCTGGAACTACACCATCGGCCGGGGCTGGAGCCTGATTACGCTCGCCAACAACGGCATGCGCTACAACGCCATGATCCGGGCCGAGGTTGACCAGATCAAAGACTAATCACAGATTTCCACGGAGAAAAGCGGATCGGTTGGATTTCGTAGCCAACGCTCTTTATCGTCAATAAAAAAGGCTTGCCAGATGGCAAGCCTTTTTTATTTCAACATTATTTGGGTCTACCGAATCGTATTGGGGACGATTATAGAATCCGCCCAATCCGCTTTTCTCTGTGGAAATCCGTGAGCTTATTTGCGCACTGCAATTTCTACCCGGCGGTTTTCCTGACGGCCGGCGGCGGTAGCGTTGCTAGCAACGGGAGCAGCTTCGCCCATGGGCTCGAGGCTTACTTTGTCGGCGGCTACTTGGCCGTTTTTCACGAGCCAGTCGCGTACGGCGGCGGCGCGCTGGGCGCTTAGCTCGCGGTTGTAGTTTTTGTCGCCGCGCGAATCAGCGAAGCCCATTACCTGAATGTCCTTGCCACGGTGGCGACGGGCAATAGAGGCGCTGATTTCGGACAGGGCCCGGGTAGCGGTAGGCTTGATGGTGGCTTTGTCCGTATCAAACAGTACTTTTTCTTCCAGGGCGTACACGTTGTACTGGTCGTCGCCGCGGACGCTAACTTCCGGCAGGTCAATTTCTTCCAGCTTCACGTCCGCCAGCTTGGCTTTCGTCATATCCCAGGCGTTGCTTACGGCGTTGCCTGCTTTGTCAGCGGCGTTGTCGACAGAGCCAGCTGCGGTGGCAGCGGCATCACCGGCCGTCTGGCCGTCGCGGTATACCACGGCGGTATCGGCGGTAGCTTCTTGGGGCTGGTCTTTTTCCTCGGGCTTTTTCAGGTCAGAGCAGGAGGCGAGCAGCGTAGTCGCTGCTAGCAGAGAGAGCAGGTGCTTTTTCATAAATAGGGGGAGTGGTTGTGTATCGGTCAAACTACGGGGAAAGATGGGTAATGTTAGGCTAGCGGCCATTACTCGGTTACAAATACGCGCTTGACCCGCTCGCTCACGTTGGTAAGCAACTCGTACGGGATGGTGCCAATGCGGGTCGCCAGTTCCGTCAGGGGTAGCTCCTCCCCGAAAATAACTGCCGGGTCGCCGGCTTGGGCCTCGGCAATAGCAGTTACATCCACCATGCACATGTCCATGCACACGTTGCCGATCAGGGGGGCGCGCCGACCCCGAATTACTACCTCGCCTACCCCGTTGCCAAAGCGCCGGTCGTAGCCATCGGCGTAGCCAATGGCCAGGGTAGCAATGCGCCGTTCGTAGTCAGCGGCCTGGCCACGCCGGCCGTACCCGACGGTAGCGCCGGCGGGCAGGGTTTTGATTTGGGAAACCGTGGTGCGCAACGTGCTGACGGGCCGCAGCGCATCCGGCTCCTGGCCGCTGGCTTCAACCCCGTACAACCCAATGCCCAGCCGAACCATGCTGTGCTGGGCCTCCGGAAAGCGCACAATGCCGGCCGAATTCAGGGCGTGTTGCAGAATGGGGTAACCCAGAGTCGCTTCCAGCTGGGGCACCATGCGCTGGAAGGCCGCTAGCTGATGCCGGGAAAAATCGTTGTGCTGAGCTTCGTCGGCGCCGGCCAGGTGGGTCAGGGCGCTGGCCACGCGCAGGTGGGCGGCATTGTCGCGCAGCAGCTGGCAAAGCTGAGGCACGTCTTCTTCGGCAAAGCCCAGGCGGCGCATCCCGGTATCGAGTTTGAGGTGAATGGCGGGCAGGGCCTGCTCCCGGGCAGCCGCTAAGTAGTCGTGCAAGCGCTCAAAGGAGTAGATTTCGGGCTCTAGGTGGTACTGACGCAGCTTCTGGAAGGCATCGGGCGAGGGGTTCATCACCATCACTGGCAGACTGATTCCATGCTGGCGCAGCTCTACGCCTTCGTCGGTGTAGGCCACGGCCAGGTAGTCGGCGCGGTGGAACTGGAGCAGGTTGGCCACCTCGTAGGACCCGCTGCCGTAGGCAAAGGCTTTTACCATAACCATGAGCTTCACATCGGGCTGAAGCCGGTGGCGGTAGAAGTTGAGGTTATGCACCAGGGCATCAAGGTTGACTTCCAGCACCGTACCGTGAATTTTCTGCTGGAACGCGGCCACAATTCGCTCAAAACCATAGCGGCGGGCGCCCTTCACCAGAATGGTTTCGCGGCGAAACTGTTCGGGCTGAAACTCCAGCAGAAAAGCTTCCGTGTCGGGGTAGAACGCCGTGCTCAAGCCCTGAAAAACAGCCCGATGCTGGCTGATATCTGGCCCGATACCCACGAGGCGGTCGACGCCGTGGGCGGGCAGCAAAGCGGCGGCACGGGCGTACAGCTCGGCCCCACCCAGGCCCGACTCCAGCACATCGGACAGAATAAGGGTGCGGCGGCCGCGGCGAGGCTGGCGGGAAAGGGCATCGAGGGCGAGGCGCAGGCCGGCCAAGTCGTTGTTATAGGTGTCGTCGAGGACGTAGCAGTCGTTGAGGGCCTGCTTCATTTCCAGGCGCATGGCCACCGGCTGGAGTCGGTCGAGGCGGCGCTGAATTTCGCTGGGTATTACTTGGCGCCACAGCAGCACGGCTAGGCCATGCAGGGCGTTTTCCACCGAGGGCTCATCGGCGAAAGGCAGAGTGAACGTGTACTCTTGGGGCCGGGGGCGGGCCCGCTCCAGGCGTACCACCGTGCGGTCGGCAGAGGCTTCGTGAATAGTAACCAGCAGGTCGGCTTCCTGGGCGTCGAAGCGGGCCCGCTGGCGCGTCCAGGCGCTGAGTACGGTGCGCGTGAGTCGCAACTGCTGGCGAGCCGCCGCGTGCACCAGGGCGTGGTCGGCGCAGTAAAAGAGCGTATCCACGTTCTCAAACAAGCGCATTTTCTCGGCCACTTTCTCAGCCGAGGAGGTGAAGCCCGCGTCGTGGGCCGTGCCAAGGTTAGTGAAGATGCCAAGGGTAGGCTGAATGATGCGGGCCAACCGCCCCATTTCGCCGGGCTCGGAAATGCCCGCTTCGAAAATGCCCAGCGTGTGCGTCTCGTTCAGTTCCCACACGCTCAGGGGCACGCCCACTTGAGAATTATAGGAACGCGGGCTTTTGCAGATTAGCTCGTCGGGACTCAGCAACTGGGCCAGCCACTCCTTTACAATGGTTTTGCCATTGGAGCCTGTGATGCCGAAAACCGGCAAGTGAAACCGGCGACGGTGGTCGGCAGCGGTGGCTTGCAGGGCGGCCAGGGAGTTAGCAACCAGTAGGAAGCCGGCTTCGGAGTAGGCACTTATTCCTCCCGGCACCAACGTTACCTCTTCGACCACAAACAGCCGCACGCCCGCCTGATACAACTCAGGTAGGTAGCGGTGGCCGTCGTGCTGGGGGCCGCGCAGGGCAAAGAACACGCTGCCGGCTGCGGTAGTTACCTGCCGGCTGTCCAGAAGCAGGCGGTGCACGGGCGCCGGCGAGGCGGGCAGCTGCAGCAGAGTGCCGCCGGTAAGCGCTGGAAGGTCAGAGAACTGGAGCATAGCGGCGCAAAGGTAAGGCTGCGGCGCGCAGAGCCGGCAGCGCGTATCTTTGTCGTCTTATTTAGTATTCAGTGTCTCTTTCTCGTCATCACCTGGCGGCCCTGGCGGCCTTTCTCATTTGGGGTTTCTTCCCGATTCCGTTGCGTTGGCTGGCTGGCTACCCCAGCGGGCAAATTCTCTTCTTCCGGATTCTGCTTTCCTTGCTGCTCCTGCTGCTGATCCACGGCCTGGGCCGGCGGGCTACGGTGCGCGCAGTGTGGGCTCAGTGGCAAGCCGCCCCACCCGCCGAGCGCCGACAGGTGGCGCTGAGTACCGGAGTAGGCGGTTTGCTGCTGACTTCTAACTGGCTACTGTTCATTTATGTCGTTAACCAGGTGAGTGTGCAGGCAGGCTCGTTTGCCTACCTCATCTGCCCGATTCTTACGGCCTTGCTGGGCTTTGCGCTGCTGGGCGAAAAGCTCCGGACCAATCAGTGGGTAGCCATTGGCCTGAGTGCGTTGAGCTGCGCCCTGCTGGGCGCCGGCCAGCTGCATACGCTGCTGATGAGCCTGGTGGTAGCTTCCACCTACGCCATCTACCTTATCAGCCAGCGCCGCCTGCAGGGCTACGACCGATTGGTGCTGCTGACGGTGCAGCTGCTGCTGGCGGCCTTTCTCATCTTGCCCCTGGCGCCGCTGTTGGGCGCCCAACCCCTGGCCGGCCTGCACGACACGCACCTATTGCTGGTTACGGGCCTGCTCAGCGTGGGCTTTACCGTGCTACCACTTTTTCTGAACCTGTACGCCCTGAATGTGCTGCCATCGGGGGCGGTGGGCATCATGATGTACCTGAATCCGCTGGTCAGCTTTGCCCTGGCATTTCTGTATTTCGGGGAGCGAGCTTCTACCTCGCAGCTGGTTGCCTACGGCGTAATTTTACTGTCAGTGGTGCTGTATAATCTCTCTTTCCCGCGGCGGCCACAGTCAATAAACAGGTAAAAACGGGTACCTTCGGGCTGCCCAGCCGGGCCGTGGGGCGCTGGCAGGCAGTTTTCCGACTCGTAGTAAGCCGAATGACAACTCCTTTCCGTCCGGCCACCGCGCCGCTCTGGCGCCGGGTGCTGCCGCACCTGCTGGCCGTCCTGTTTTTCCTGGTGCTGGCCGCCGTGTACTTCTCCCCCATCTTGTTCGAGGGCAAAACCCTGGCCCAGCACGACATTGTGCAGTTCAACGGTGGGGCTCACGAGGCGGCCCAATACCGGGAGCAAACCGGCCAAGAGGCCCTCTGGACCAACTCCATGTTCTCGGGGATGCCGACCTACCTGATCAGCACCCGCTTCCCCGGCGACCTGAGCGTGTACCTGCACAAGCTGTTTACGCTGGGCTTGCCGGCCGTGGTAGCCAACTTGTTCCTGGCCCTGGTGTGTGGTTACGCCCTGTGCATTGCCCTGGGCCTCTCGCCGCTGGTAAGCGTGGTAGGAGCCGTAGCCCTGGGTTTTACCAGCTACAACCTGATCATTCTGGCTGCCGGCCACAACACCAAGAGCTTAGCCCTGGCCTACGCCCCCCTGGTGCTGGCGGGTTTGCTGGTGGCGTTCCGGCGCAATAGATGGCTGGGCACAGCCCTGTTTGCCCTGGGCCTGGCCATGAATGTGCGCTCTAACCACCTTCAGATAACCTACTACCTGCTGCTGCTGGTGCTGGTGTTTGGGGTAGTGGAATTGGTTTTCGCGGCCCGTGAGAAGCGTTTGCCCGACTTCTTCACCCGCACGGCTTTGCTGGCCGTGGCTGCCCTGCTGGCCGTGGGCGTGAGCTTCGGCCGCCTCTATACCACCCTGGAATACAGCAAGTACAGCATCCGGGGCAAATCGGAGCTGAAAACGGCAGCCCCGACTGCGTCGGGCCAAGCCGCTACCCCTGCCGACGACAGTGAAGGCTCGGGCCTGGGCAAGGAGTACGCTTTCAGCTACAGCTACGGCATCGGCGAAACGGCTACCCTGCTCATTCCGAACTTCTACGGCGGAGCTTCGCAGATGAAGCTGAGCGAGAACTCCGAAACCGGCAAGGCCCTGGCCGCGGCCGGCGTACCGCCCGTGCAGCTCACGGACTACCTGGCCCAAATGCCTACTTACTGGGGCGACCAGCCCATTACTAGCGGCCCGGTGTACGTGGGTGCGGTGGTGTTCTTCCTGTTTGTGCTGGGCTTGATGGTGGCCGACCGCCGCACTCGCATCTGGCTGCTGGCCGGCACGTTGCTGTCGGTGCTGCTGGCCTGGGGTAAGAACTTCGAGACGTTTAACTACCTGATGTTCGACTTCTTCCCCGGCTACAACAAGTTCCGGGCCGTGAGCATGGCCCTGACCATTGCCCAGTTGACCATGCCCCTGCTGGCCGTGCTGGCCCTGGCCCGCGTACTGCGCGGCCGTACCACGGCAGCGGCCCCAGTAGCCGCGGCTCCGGTAGCCGCCAGCACCCACCCGAGCCTGGCCGCCCTGGCCGGTAAGCCCGCGGATGATGCCGACACGGCCGCGCTGAAAAAGCAGGTGCTACGGGCGCTGGCCATTACGGCGGGCCTATGCGCCCTGGCGTTCTTGGTTGGGCTGGTGTCCGACTTCGCCGCTCCCATTGACGCGCAACTGCAGCAGCAAGGCTTCCCGCTGGACGCCCTGCGCGCCGACCGCGCCTCCCTGCTCCGCACTGACGTATTCCGCTCCCTATTTTTTGTGGCCGCCGCCGCTGGGGTACTCTGGTTTTTCCTGCAGCGCAAGCTCTCGACCGGGCTGGCTGCTACGCTGGTAGGGGTACTAACCCTAATTGACCTGTGGGGAGTGGACAAGCGCTACCTCAACGACGGTAACTTCCAGCAGGAAACCATTGCCGAGCAGTTCGTGCCCACTCCCGCCGACCAGCAGATTCTGCAGGACAAGGACCCTAACTACCGGGTGCTCAACGTGCAGAACCCCTTCAACGAGGCCCAGACCTCCTACTTTCACAAGAGTATAGGCGGCTACCACGGAGCCAAGTTGCGCCGCTACCAAGATTTGATTGAGCGGCAGATTTCGCAGAACAACACCCAGGTGCTCAACATGCTGAACACGCGCTACGTCATTGTGCCCGGTCAGCAGGGCCAGCCCCAACAGGTGCAACGCAACCCCGGCGCCCTCGGCAACGCCTGGTTTGTAAGTCAGGTGCAGAAGGTGCAAAACCCCGACCAGGAAATCAGTGCCCTAACCAGCTTGAACGCCGCTACCACGGCCGTTGTGGACGCCTCCAAGTTTCCGCAGGTGAAGACCTCTTACCCCACCGCCGGCGCCAGCATCGGGCTTACCAAGTACTCGCCCAACGAGCTGACGTACCGCTCTAACGCCCCCGCAGAAGGCCTAGCCGTTTTCTCGGAAATCTACTACCAGGATGGCTGGAAAGCTTACATCGACGGCAAGCTCGTGCCTCACTTGCGGGCTAACTATGTGCTACGGGCCCTGCCCGTACCGGCTGGTTCGCACACCATTGAGTTCAAATTCGAGCCCACCGAGTACGCCATTGGCAACACGGTTTCCATGATTTCCTCGGTGCTGCTGATTGCCGCCCTGCTGGGCGCCCTGTTCTACGCCCTTAAGCGCCGCCCCGAGCCTCACTCCATTCAGGACACTATGCTGGCCTAGTAGTGAAATGGTACGTTAGCAGGTAGAAAATTGGGCATCCTGCGTAGCGCCAAGGACCTTATCACGGCAGCACAACCTCGTAACAACGACTCGTTTACGCGTGATAAGGTCCTTAGCGCTACGCAGGATGACGTGTTAGTAAGGCATTAATTCCACTATCTCACGCTTCGTCTTTCTCTATGCTTCTTCAGCCGCTGCATGAGCCTGCCGCCGATAAGGCGGGTGTTCGGCTGCTCCTGCTGCGTGACGATCTGAATCATCCTGAGTTGCCCGGCAATAAGTGGCGCAAACTCAAGTATAACCTGCAGGAAGCGCGGCGGTTGGGTCATGATACGCTACTCACCTTCGGGGGCGCCTACTCTAACCACCTGGCGGCCGTAGCTGCGGCGGGCCGCCTAACGGGGTTACGCACCATTGGCATCGTGCGGGGTGAAGAGTTAGGTAGCCGGCCGCTAAACCCCACGCTAACCCAGGCCCGGGCCGATGGCATGGCGTTGCGTTTTCTGGACCGTGCTACCTACCGCCGCAAGCAGGAACCGGATGTTGAGGCGGCCTTACTACAGGAAACGGGTCCGGCCTACGTACTGCCCGAAGGCGGCTCCAACATCCTGGCTCTGCCGGGCTGCGCCGAGCTAGTTGCGGAGCTTGCGGACGTCACTGAGTTTGACACCCTCTGCGTGGCCTGTGGTACCGGTGGCACCCTGGCTGGCTTACTCACGGGCCTAGCTGGGCAGCGCGAAGCCCTGGGTTTTGCGGCCCTGAAAGGCGCCGATTTCCTACGGACCGATATCGACGCGCTAACCCAGCAAGCAGGTGGACGCAGCTACGCCAATTGGTTTCTCCACACGGCATATCACGGTGGTGGGTACGCCCGTTTAAGCTCGGAACTGCGCCGCTTTATTCAAGGGTTTGAGCATCGCCACGGCGTTCTGCTTGACCCCATTTACACCAGCAAGATGATGGTAGGCATCCTAGATTTGCTGAACCGTGGCTACTTCCGACGGGGTAGTACGGTAGTCGCCATCCATACCGGCGGTTTGCAGGCCTGGGCCGGTTTTGGCGGTAGCGGTGCATAAAATCACTTTGCGTACAACTCCTCTACGCTAATTGAAAATACAGCCTCAAGCAGGGCATCTTGCGGGCTGACGCCAAGTTTGCTGCTACAACATCAACCCGCAATGCGCTTCGCTTCCAGCTTTGCATGACGGCCAGCACTGCGTCAACCACAACTTTTACTACCTGCTTTCACCCTCTGATACCTCCGCAATAAGTGACGGGTGACTGCTTTTCTCCAGCCACTGCTGGGCCCGCCGCCACAGGGGTAGAGCCCCCAGAGCGGCCAGGGCAAACACGTAGGGCAACACAGGACCCGAAAACCGAATATCGTAGTCCTCAATGGTGAGCGTGATGATGCCGGCCTGCACTACGAAACCGGCCGCCAGAAACACCCGCATGGGCCGTGCCACGAAACGGTAAGCCAGCCCGCGCAGCGCCAGCCAGTAAACCAACGGCAGGGTCATAAACTGCCAGAAAATGTGCAAGGCCGAAAAGTAGGGCTTAGGAAAACCCATAAAAAAAATCAGCTTCCAGATAGCCAGCTGCCCGAAGTAGCGCGGATTATGCAGGATAAAATATGCCAGCCGTTCTACCGGCGTAGCATCCGGCGCGGGCAGCGCTAGCGGCCCAGTCGGGTGCATCAGGATGCCATCGTACATGAAAATGATCATGCCCTCCCGGTAGGTTTTTATCAGTTGAAAAGTAAGTAGCAACTGGTTGAGCGCCGTCCAGGCCACTGGCAACAGCAGTAGCGTCGCCCCTAGCACCAACCACTTCAACCGGCGCGGCCCCCGCTGCTGCACCACAACGGCCAGGGCTAAGGCCGCTGCTACCAGGGCCACAAACCCGTTGGGCCGTACGCTCACGGTGATTAATAGCACGAGCAGGGCTAGGGCCCCACTGCCAACCGTGCGCACGCGTGCCACTGCCCAAAAAGACAGCAGCAGCAGGCTGGTGAACAACGACTCCGTCAGTAGAAAGGCGTTAAACCGTTGAATGTCGGACCACCCGATGTAAAGCAACGTCGCTAAAAAGGCCGGCTCCCAGGCGCCGCGACCTAGACGCCGGACAGCGCGGTAAAGCGTTACGGTGGCTACGCCGGCCACCGCATATTGGCCTAAGGCCATGGCCGTGCGCCCCAGCCCTACCTTCAGGAATGCACTCAGAAATAACGGGTAGCCAATGTAGCGGGTGTAGTGCACCTTCACGAAGTTGCCTTGCTCAGCTATCTGGTGGGCGTAGTCGAGGTAGTGGACACTGTCGCCGTAGGCGTGCGGACTGTGGTTTACGTGCCAACTCACCACTTGCACCCCCAGCCAGCATACTACCAGCACCGCCACGTGGTAGCGGGCCAGCAGGCGCAGGCCGCGCAAAGCCAGCGCACTAACACGGGGTAGCAGAAAATTAGGAGCAGCGGCCATCAACGGTAACTAATACGCCCTAAAGCTAGGCTGCCAAGCCGGAACTGCGCGCCCGGGCCGCCACTGGGCCGGTAGCTTGCGTATACGGGACCATTACTGCTCTGCTTCTGTATGCCTCTACCGCGTTTGCTACGCCGCCTGCTGCCCTTAGCTTTTCTGCTGGGCCTGGGCTGGTTTCTCTGGCTGCAAGTCCGTCCGGTCTTGTCTGAGTTGGACAATCCGCTCAGCCCCACCCCGCGCATTACCGTGACGCACAATACCGTGCTGCAGAAGGTAGAAAGCCTGGGCCGACTGGAGCTGGTGCGCTACCAATTTAGGGATGTAGTGGAGTACAAGAAAAGCACCTACCGTTTCCTGCCCGACGCCAAAGTGGCGCTCATTGTAGCCGGCAATGCCGTGGGCTGCCTCGATTTGCGCAAAGTGCGCCCCCAGGACGTCGTGCTGGAAGGCGACTCGGTGCTTCGGCTGGCCCTACCGGCGCCGGAGCTATGTACTTGGCAAGTCGACCACGCCAAAAGTAAGGTGTACAGCGTGGAAAACGGCTTTTTCCAGGATGCAGAACTGGTAGACGCCGGCTACAAGTACGCCGAAGCCAACGTGCGCACCGCCGCGCTGCAGTCCGGCATTCTGGCCCAGACTACGCAAAACGCCGAGCAGATTCTGCGGCCCATGCTTGAGACGATGACCGGCCGCCGGGTGGTGCTGGTGCCGCGGCTGGAAAACCCACTCCTACCCGCCCGCCGGTAAGTAAGGGTCTAATTAAGCACTGTAAACTATCATTCCGACCATAACGAGGAACCTGGCTTAGACACCAGAAGGTTACCCCAGATTCCTCCCTACCGTCGGAATGACAGTAGAACGTTACGTAGCCCCTTGGCTTCCAGAGCCATCGGCTAGTTTTCCTCTTCTTCGGGAGCTTTGCCGAGGTCATCCAGGGCCATTTTTATCAGGTCCTGCTCATAGCCCTTGCCCACGAGGTAAAGCTGAATTTTTTGGCGGCGCTTGCCCGGGTGGCGCTCCTTTTCCTGGCGGTCCTTTTTCTCCAGCACGTCCACCAGGTTCTGGTAATACTCGTCTCCGTCAATTTCCTTCATGCCGGCTTTAATGCAGTACTCCGACAGGCCTTTTTGCTTAAGCTCCTGTTGAATACGGCGGCGGCCCCACTTCTTCTGACGTACGTGACCCCGCACAAAGCTCTTGGCGTAGCGCTCCTCGTCCAGCAGGTTTTCCCGACTCAGCCGGATCATGATTTCTCCCGCCTCGTCCTCGGTTAGACCGTAGTCGCGTAGTTTGCTTTCGGTTTCCTTGAACGTGCGCTCCTGGTAGGTGCAGAAAGCGGCAATTTTTTGCAGGGCCTCGGTAGGAGTATAAAATTTCTTCTTGGGCTGATTAATCATGGGGCAGAAAACGGAGTAGCGCGGCGGAAAGGATGTAAATAACCCAACATGGCCCAGCCTCCCTTGATTCCGCAGGAAGGCATAAGTCGGGAAGTTTGGGCAGCTAAGGTGCTTTGGGCTGGCGCAGTGAAGAATCGGGAGCTGTGGCTAGTATCGGGGCGCTGGGCAAGGTAGCGGAAGATCTATTTTCATCCTCAGCCAACCATTGCCGGCGCTATTTCCTCTATCTTGATACCACTTGTGATGATTCCGCAAATGCACCGCTATTTCCTGATTTTACTTCTACTGCTACGTACCGTTGCGCCCGCCACCGCCGGTATCGTCCGGGGCCGCATTACTGATGCGAAGGGAGAAGGCCTGGCGTTTGCCAACGTGGCCGTGCGCGCCAGCACCACCAGCACCGCCTCCAATGAGCAAGGCAACTACCAATTGCGCCTGCCCGCCGGCCGCTACGAGTTGGTGTTTCAGTACGTGGGTTTCAAGCCCCGGCTCGAAACCGTGCGCGTGGCCGGCGGCGACACGGCCACGGTACTCAACATCACGCTCAGCCCGGAAAACTACCAGTTGCGCGAAGTCATTGTGCGCTCCACCGACAAGGACCCCGCCTATACCATTGTGCAGCAGGCCATGCAGTGGCGGCGCTACCACCAGCGCGAGGTAGCGGCCTTCAAAGCCCGTACTTACATCAAAACCCTGGGTCGCTTTACCGATGTACCGGGCAAGATTCTGGGCCTAGTGAAAGTAGGGCCCGACATCAAGCCCGGCATTTTTTACCTCTCCGAAACCGTATCGGAAATGAGCTTCCGCCAGCCTAACGTGGTGCAGGAACGCATGATTTCCTCCCGAGTCAGTGGCGACACCAAAGGCATCAGCTTCAACCGGGCTAGTGCCGGGCGGGGCCTGAATTTCTACCAGAATGTGCTGAAAAGTGGTTTTTCGGAGCGGGGGTTCGTCTCGCCCATTGCCGCCAATGCCCCGCTGTTTTACCGCTACGAGCTGGAGGGTAGCACCCGCCAGGGCGCGCTGCTGATTCATAAGATTAAGGTGACGCCGCGCCGCCGCACCGACCCCGTATTTGCGGGCCACATCTACATTGTGGATGGCACCTGGCGGCTGCACTCTGTGGCCCTGAACCTGAGCAAGGATGCCCAACTCGACTACGTAGACAACCTGCACATTGAGCAGATTTTCGCACCTGCGCCCGGCCCGTCGGATGTGTGGGTCATGCAGTCACAGAAGGTAACGGTGGGCTTCACGGCGTTTGGCTTCAAGGGCAACGGCTACATCACGGCCATCCTCTCCAATTACAAGGTGACCCCCACGTTCCCGAACCGCCCCGCTCCTACTACCCCCGCGCCCGTCCCCGGCCCCGATGCGGCCGACGAGGCGCCGGCTGTAACCCGCGAAACGGTGGCTCAGGTGAAAAAGCAGAAGCCCAAAGTGGATGGCCTCAACCGCACCATGCGCCGCCAGAGCCGGCAGGTGGCCACTACCCGCGACACGAGCAGCCTTGCCCTGGGCCAATTGAAGCGGGGCGAGGTGATGCTGGTAGAGAAAGGCGTAAATGAGCGGGACACCAGCTACTGGGCGTCCATTCGGCCGGTGCCGCTCACGGAAGAAGAGCAGAAAGACTATCAGGTGAAGGACAGCACCGAGGTTATCCGCAATTCTCGCCCCTACCAGGATTCCTTGGACCGCAAGCGCAATGAGCTTAGCCCCAGCAAGTTTCTACTAACGGGCTACGTGTACAGCAACACCTTCCGCAAGCGCCAGTGGTACGTGGCGCCGGTGTTCAACATTGTGAACTACAACACGGTAGAAGGGCTGGTCATCAACCCCCAAGCTACCTACACCCAGCGCACCGACGACCGGCGGACCTGGTCCGTGACTCCATCCTTGCGCTACGGTTTCAGCAACGAGCTGCTTAGCCCCAGCGTAGCCGCCTCCTGGCAGCTCGACGCCGTAAAATTAGCCCGTATAAGCGTGGTGGCAGGCCGTACCATCGAGAATTTTGACCCCAGCAGCCAGCTTACGCCGTTTATCAACACGTACTACACGCTGCTGCAAAACCGCAACTACGCCAAGCTCTACCGCCGCGACGGGTTGCAGCTGGGCTACCAGTGGGAGCCCCTGAACGGCCTGACCGTGCAGACGACGGCCAGCTACTTCACTCGCCACGAGCTACAGAACACTACTTTCAAGCTCCTCACTGACCACGAAGACCGCACCTTCACCCCGAACGAACCCGTGAATGCCGAGCGGCCCGACGGCACCCGTTTTGGCCGCAGTCAGGCGCTTACTACCGAAATTACGGCTTCCTTCCGGCCGGGCCAGCGCTACATCACCCGTCCCGATGGCAAGTTCAACCTCGGCTCCAAGTACCCCACCTTCTCCCTGACCTGGCGGCAGGGCATTGGCGGTATTTTGGGTTCCAATGTGCACTACACGCTCCTGGAAGCCGGTGTGCGCCACTCCGTTAGCCTGGGGTTGTTGGGCACCAGCAACTATCGGGCGGCAGCCGGTTTTTTCCCCGGCTCACCCCGGCTGGCTTTCATGGATTTCCGCCACTTCAGCGGTAATCGTACCTACCTCACTGAGGACTTCGCCAAGTTCCAGCTGCTGGATTACTACCGCTTCAGCACCGCCGATAAGTTTCTGGAAGTCCATTATAACCACCACTTTAATGGCTTCCTGCTCAACAAAATTCCGCTGCTACGGCGCCTGCACTGGCAGGAAGTGGCCTCGCTCAACTACCTCACCACGCCTACTGCCAACCACTACCTGGAGCTGGGCGTGGGCGTAGAGCACGTATTCAAAATCCTGCGCGCCGACTTCTACACCAGCTTGCAATCTGGGCAGCGGGCCGGCACGGGCGTCCGGATTGGAATCGGGTTTTAACCGCAGTAAAAAGGGAGTGAAGTAGCTAAACTTCACTCCCTTTTTACTGCGGTTGCCTAGCTATTTAACGTCTTCGAAGTCCACGTAGTCACCACCGGTAAACTCTTTGGGTTTCTGGGGCTTCTGGCGGGGCGGCACGTAGTCGACGTGAACTTGGCCGGAACCTGGGCGGGTAGGGCCTGGCCCGGGGCGAGGCGCCTCGAATGGAGCGCCACCAAACTGCTGCCCAAAGCGCTGGGCTTGCTTTTTAACCAACTTGCCGACCATCAACCGGAGCACCAGCGGCATTACGAAGCGCATGATGAGCCAAAGGACCAGCAGAATGAGCAGGAATTTTACCATTAGCGAAGCTCTAGAGTGGGAGCTGGGGAAACGGGTTGAAAGTAGAAATCAGCCGTGACAGCGCTGCTTAGCTGCGCTTCGGTGCACGGCACAAGCTCAAAACGCTCGGACAAGATAAATGGTTTATACCCTAGCGTGCCTAGCAACCCAGCCACGGCCCGGCGGTTTTCCAGTCCATTTAGCTCGGTTTGAATAAGGGGTTGAAAGCGGCGTAGGGTAGCCTGCATATGGCGAAACACCTCATACTCAAATCCTTCCACATCACACTTCACGAAATCTAGGCGGGGAAGGTTCTGGAACAGCGCATCGGGCACGCGCATGGGTACTTCGTAGGTGCGGGCATACTGCTCCTGGGGGTTGCTGGCGGCCACTTTCGTCATGCCATGATGCAGGAGGCCGTCGCGCTCCGGGGTGCCCATCTGTACGGTGGTTTGTTCGCCGCCCAGGGCGTAGGGTAGCAGCGTCAGGTTCTGGTAGCCACTCAGGCGCACATTGTCCTGCCAGATAGCCTGAAAAGCAGGAATAGGCTCCACGGCTAGCACCTGCCCTTGCGGCCCTACCAGCCGGGAAAGGGCTACGGAGTAGTAGCCCAGGTTGGCCCCGATGTCAATGCACACGAAGCCAGGCTTTACAATCCGCTCCAAAAAGAACAGCTCCGGGTATTTCTGCCGACCCCAGCCCGCACCCACCAAACGCAGGTACACGCGACTGACCAGGCGGATATAGCGCTCAAAACCCAGCGTGCGGACCAGCAGTTTGCGCAATTGTTTCATCATAGCGGCGCAAAGATGCCGGAAAGACGGGAATCCTAGCTGCCGCGCCGGGCTTTCCTGCTACTCCTCTTCCGTAGTTGCCTGACTCCACCACGCCGAGGTGCCAGCCGCTACCAGTCCACCCAGCAGGTACCAGGCCACGGTCATGGCTTTGGTTTGCGGGGTGCGGTTGCTTGGGCCGTCGCCCAGGCCTAGGGGCCCGGGCAGTACCACACCGCCTACCCCCGCAGCCAAGCCCAACGCTATACCGCGCCACCACACGCCCCGGCCCGTGCCTACCAAACTGTAATACAGCCCATTGCTAGCAACGTCCCCCAGCAGCGTGAGCCCGTATGCGGTATTCTCATCGGGCTGCGGAGCATTGGCTTTGAACAAAAGTTTGCGCAGGCCCCGCTTGCCCAAAATGTCCATGCGTGGGGCGTCCACGGGGCGCAGTTGTCGCACCGACTCGTGCACGATGTTTAGGATTAGGGCGCCGGCCAGGCCACTGCCAAGGGCCTGCAAAAAGGAAGAGGAAGTTGACTTCATATGGGTAAAGCAGCCAGCGGTTAGTAGACGGTGGTTTCTAAAAATTTACGACGAGTGCTTGCGCGTTGTTCGCTGGGCTTTCTATCTTTGCTGCCCCTGACGGATACGCCGCCTCGGAAATGCCTCTTTAGCTCAGTTGGTAGAGCAGCTCATTCGTAATGAGCAGGTCGTTGGTTCGAGTCCAATAAGAGGCTCACAAGTACAGAAAGTCCGCCATTCTCTCGCACCAAGCGAGGAGTTGGCGGACTTTCTGCTTTACTGGCCTTACTGGAAGGCCTAGTTAAACAGTACCGGCGTTAAATTTTGCCCAGGCCCCGCACGTACTCCTGCACGACGGGTAGCAACAGAGGAACGGCAGCGTCCAGGTAGTCCCGCTCGGCGGCAGTCCAGTGGCGCGGGTGCCCGAATACGCAAGGCTGCAAAATCCCCCACAGTTGGCCATTATCCGTGATATGCGCATGTACTAAGGCCCGGTGCCCGAAAGTGCGGCGCTCAAACTCTTGGTTAAGCACTTCGGGGCCCGCTTCGTGCACATCCTCCACATATACCGAAGGACGGGCGGCCAGAGCGGCCCGGAACAACGGATCCTGTTTCGGCAGCTCGCCGGTGTCATCTTGCCAATCGTGGCGCGGATCGGGCACGGCCTCATCCAACCGCCAGACCAAGGCAATGCGGCCCCGGGCCTGAGCCGGGTCGCGGACGTAGAGGAAGCAACGGTCGGCACGCAGGTGGGGGCCAATCAAGTTGAGGGCCCGTTGCAAGGCCTCGGCCGGTGGGCTCCCGGCAGCTAACACGGCCGTAAGTTCGGCTAACGGTGAGACAGACATTGTTTTCTTGGCAAAGTTGTAGGCGTTCTTCTTTGATAATTACTAACCGTTCCGTGCCTTCCCGATAATCGGAAACTACACAGAGCTGCTGGGCTTGACTGAGCAGTACGTTGGAAACTCCGCCAAAAAAACCGGCCCACGAGAAATTTCTCACGGGCCGGTTTCCTACTCACGTGTCAGCTGGGGCTGATAGAAGGTTGCTTACAAATCGGAAGCGTAATCGTCTTCGCCGTAGCTGCGGGTAGCACCCCGGTATACGGAGTCGTTGGCGCTGTCCCACTTCGACGACGAAGCATTTGACTTGCTTGACTTATCGGATGAGCCGCGGTAAGAGCGGTACGTCTCGCCTTTGGCGCTGCTGCTCTTCGAGCGCAGGGCCAGCCAGCTCAAGCCGCCTACCAGCAGCGCGCCGCCCATTACTTTTTGGCGGGGCGTCAGCTTGTTTACTTGGTCCAGCGCCTTCGTGCCGAAATCTTTGATCTGGTTAACGTCGATATTTTTCAGCCACTGCTGTTGATCCAGCCACGACTGTTGCTGGCCCGACTGGCCTGACTGGCCTGAAGTGGAAGCTTTGCCTTGGGAGGAACCGGCGTTGCTGGGCTCGTTGTAGGCGGAAGAAGCAGAGTTGTCTGTGCCTTCGGCCGAGTTAGCGGCGTCCTGGGAGGTTTCGCTGGCAGGAGTAAAGGTGACGTGCTTATGGGCGGGAGCGCCGGGCTGGTTGGACTTTTGCGTGCTCATAGTGGAAAGGGTTGGGAATGGAATCTAACCTGAACCAGACCAGGGGTCAGTTCCCTCCCCTATTCGTGAAAAGTTAACGTAAGGTTATAGCCAGTACTAAAAATTATCCTGCTCAGGGCCAGGCACAACCTTGCCGGCCCGATGCTAGTAACAGCAAGGTTTTATCACCTGCTTGGTACTACAGCCATCCACGTTTAACCGCTCGCCACATGCCCTTTTCGCCCGTTGCCGACCCCGCCCGCCGCTTTCAGGATAAGGTTTGCTTGGTTACGGGTGCTACCTCCGGCATAGGGCAAGCCGTGGCCGTTCGGCTGGGCCGGGAAGGCGGCCGCGTGGCCGTGCTGGGGCGCGACGCTAAAGAGGGCCAGGAAACCGTGCAGCTCATTCAGCAAAGTGGTGGGCAGGCGCTGTTCGTGCGCACCGATGTGGGCAAAGACAGCCAGCTAGTGCACGCCGTGGAGCGCACCGTCAAGGAATGGGGCCGCATTGATGTGCTAATCAATGATGCGGGCACGATGACGTTTGAGCCCATCCTGAAACTCGACCCCAAGGCCTGGGACCAACTCATGCTGGTTAACCTGCGGGCGTTGTTTCGACTAACCCAGCTGTGCCTGCCTCACATGAAATACGGGGCCATTGTGGCCGTCAGCTCTGTGCACGCCCAGCAAACTACCGCTAACGTGGTGCCCTACGCCACCAGCAAAGGAGCCTTGGAAGCCTTCGTGCGCGGCCTCAGCCAGGAAATACCGCACACTCACGCCCGTATTAATGCCGTAGCGCCCGGCGCTGTGGATACGCCCATGCTCCGGGAAAACCCGAATGTTAAGAGCGGGAAAGAAAAGATTACCGGCCAGGTAGGCACCCCAGAAGAACTAGCAGCTGCTATCTGCTTTATTGCCTCTCCCGAAGCCAGCTTTATCAACGGCACCACCCTAGTAGCCGACGGCGGCCGCCTAGCAGCGCTGTGATACGGTGAATGAGTTACTGAGTAGAGGGAAGTGCTGTCATAGTGAGGGCACCGAAGCCATACTTTCATTCGTGACAAGCCCTTGATGTCCGTGCTGGCGTCAGGGGCTTGTCTGGTTATTAGGGGTAGGCGTTGGTCAGGACAGATGGCGTCATCGTGCCTCCTCGCCATGACACACTTCACTTAGTCATTCAGTTACTAACTCACTTTCGGCGTAGGATGTCGTTCAGCTTCCCCAGGCAAGGGCCGACCTTGGGCGTAGAGGTGGGCTTTTAACTCGGCGGCTTCCCGGGCGGCTACCTCAAACGGAATGTTGTAGTAGCCATAACGCACCCAGTCGCGGAGGTAGCGGGCCAAGAAGCCCAGGCGCCCATACTGTTCGAATTGCTGGATGTGCTCCATCTCGTGAGCTACCCAGAAAGGGTCACGCAGGAACTGGTCCCGACTAACCCCACTCAAGTGGATGCTGGAGCCCAGCACCATCGCCACATTGGGAGCCCCGAGCTTTAGCCGGGCCAGGCGAGCGAGGGGTGAATTCTCGACGATACGGGGGAGCTTCATGGGTAGGAAAAAGTTGGCCGGAGTATACGGAGAGTATTCCGAAGCGGTTGAGGAATTCGA
Organism: Hymenobacter sublimis; assembly: GCF_023101345.1. Taxonomy (NCBI): domain Bacteria; kingdom Pseudomonadati; phylum Bacteroidota; class Cytophagia; order Cytophagales; family Hymenobacteraceae; genus Hymenobacter; species Hymenobacter sublimis. The sequence goes on along the minus strand of NZ_CP095848.1, from coordinate 92,133 downwards.
TATGATTCTTCCCCGAGTATCGTGTGCTATAAGAAGAATTTTATCTTAAATGAGGGGGTAAACTTGGTACTTCAGAATTTTTGGGCCTAGCTTTAACCAATAGCCGTCGGACTGGACTTCAGTTTCGGCGACTAAAAAGTCCCTTTTCGTCTCCCTTTTGCTTGCCGGTTTTCCCGGTTGCTTATCGAAAAAAAGAAGCACGCTTACGCTGCTCGGCTGACCCCAACAGCGCTCCTACCACCTCCCGACGGACAATGAAAAACAGCATTCTCTATTGCCTCGCCGCGGCCTCGATGGTCCTCTCTTTTTTCTTCGACAGCTCCTCTGCTCGCCCCGCTGCCTCAGCAGTGCCAGCCCCCCAGGAAGCTTCCTTCATCAGCACTTTACTTTCCGGCTCGGAGGAGCCCCGCTTGCTTACCGCCTCCGATTCCGTTGCCTACAACAAAGCAGCTCATCAGCTAGGCATTGAAGCTACCTATACGGCCGACCAATCATTGCTGGAAACGGTGGTATCGTGGTTGGGCACTCCCTACCGCTACGGCAGCAACAGCAAAAGCGGTACCGACTGCTCGGGCTTTGTAACCCGCGTATTTAAAGAAGCTTACGGCATTACGTTGCAGCGCAGCTCCCGCTCCATGTTCAGCAGCGTAAAGCACGTGCAGAAAGACGAAATGCAAACCGGCGACCTAGTGTTCTTCCGTCGGGGCCCCGGCCAGCCGATTTACCACGTCGGCATCTACCTGAAAGATGGCAAGTTCGTGCACTCTGCTACCAACGGTGGAGTTATGGTAAGCTCCCTCAATCAGGCCTACTACAGCCGCAATTTTTACGCCGCTGGCCGCGTAGACCACTAGACTTTTTCCGACCTGATTTTTCTGACGCCCCGCTTTGTCAAGTGGGGCGTTTTTGTTTTTGCCCCGATCTTGGGTCTGAAAACCATTTTACTTCAACGGAGTATAGCACACCGCTGGGGCACCAGTCTGCTCCTTTCCCACTTCTTCTCTCCTTACGCTCTATGGACAAGCAAACCCCTAACGGCGAACATATTGCCTCTTCGCCCCTCTTCAAAAAATTTGTTGGCAAGGCTGAAGAATACATCAAGAAGCCTACGCGCATGAAGCAGCTGCTGAATGACGCCTATCAGAAAGCCAGCGAAAAGAACGACGTAGGCTCTATTGCCCACGAGGCCTGGGATACGCTCCAAACCCTGTTCCGTCTGATTCGCACTTCGGTTTCGGGAGAATACACGGGCCTACCAACTACCACCGTTATAGCGGCCGTAGCGGTTACCATTTACTTTCTGAGCCCCATTGACGTCATTCCGGATTTTATTCCGGTGTTGGGCCTCCTAGATGACGTGGCTTTGGTTGCTTGGTTCAGCACCACCATCAAGGAAGAAATGGACAAGTTTCTGGAGTGGGAAAGAACTCGGCCTTCCCTGGTTTCGGATGCCGTGATTGTGGAAGACAAAGTAGCGGCTTCCCCCTCCATGCCTCCGGTAGAAGCACCTCCCATTGGCACCACCTCGTCAGCTAACACTGATTCTGGCATTAGCTCACCCAATAGCAGCAAGCCTGCCCCAGCCAGCATCACTGATGCTACCCCAGCAACAAACGTTACTCCCCGCACTGACACGGCCGGCAACACCACCGATAGCAGCCGGGAGCCTCACCTAAGCGCCAGCTCGGGCCGGGCTAGTGGCGGCGACCCAGGCGGCAACGTTCGCTAACGTTTCAGCCTTCCCCACGAAAAAGCCCCCGCGGGGCGGCAACTAGTATAAGTTGCCGCCCCGCGGGGGCTTTTTCGTGGGTCAGAAACAGTACCAGTTGACAACGTAACCGATAGGGCTGGTAGGCTAGCCTGACCAGCAATAATCCGATTCTGGCTGCTTAGGCAGCCTTGGCGTGCGAGGCCACATAGTCCACGAAATCACCAACGGTAGCCAGGGGTACTTCATCAGGGATGGTGATGTGGAAGTTACGCTCTAACTCCAGGATAATGTCGACAACGTCGACTGTGTCAAAGCCCAGCTCTTGGCTGAGGCTGCTACCGATACGCAGGCGACGGGCCTTGATGGCCTTGCGCTTGCTAATAATGCGCAGTACTTGCTGCTGAATGGATTTGGGGGCGGTAGTCGTTGAGGTGAACATACGGGGGAAACGACAGGGTAAAAGGGGGCTTGCAAACAAAGCGGGCCGGTAGGTCAGCTGCTACCCCGCCCGTTCGGGCGAAGGAGTCCTGGACCCGGCTGCATGGTTGCAAGCACCACCAGAAAAATCAGGGAATGTGCCTAGGAAGCTGCGGCCCATCGGCCCCGGCCCGGACTTCCGCGTTGGGTGCAACGAGGTAATAAGTCCGGGCCAGAGCAGAGGACGCCAGAGGCCCTAGTATTCGGCCAGCACCGGAGGGCGAGCAGCCGCTACCTCTTCATCGGAGGCAGGGGTTTCGGGGGTCTTTTTGAGGCGCAGCTTCAGGCTTTCACTCATCAGGTACATCACCGGCACTACCAGCAGGGTAACAGCCGTAGCAAACACCAGACCGAAGATGATGGTCCAGGCCAGCGGGCCCCAGAATACGACCGACTCACCCCCAATGAAGAAGTGTGGGTTGCCGGAAGCGAACAGCTCGTAGAAGTCGATGTTCAGGCCAATTGCCAGCGGAATCAAACCCAGCGTAGCGGCTGTAGCCGTTAGGATTACCGGATTCAGGCGGGTACGGCCGGCCAGTACAATGGCTTCGCGCAGGGGCATCCCCTGGCTACGCAGAATGTCGGTGAATTCAACGAGCAGGATACCGTTTTTCACCACGATACCCGCTAGGGCAATGATGCCTACCCCGGTCATAACGATACTGATGTTCATGCCCGTTATGGCCAGGCCCCAGAACACGCCCGCAATGGAGAACAGCACTTCCGAGAGGATGATAACCGGCTTGCTAAAGGAGTTAAACTGCGTTACCAGAATCAGGAAGATGAGGGCCAGAGCACCCAGACCAGCCATAGGCAGGAAGTCGGTGGTTTCCTTCTGGTCTTCCTCGGCCCCACCCATTTTAATGGTGTAGCCTGCCGGCGTGGGGAAGGACTGCAGAGCCGTGCGGATGTTGGCTACCACGTCGGGGCCGGTGTAGCCGTTGAGCACGTTGGAGCTGATGGTGATGACGCGCTTGGTGTCTTTGCGCCGGATGCCGCCGTAGGTGGAACCGTAGCTTACCTGGGCAATAGACGAAATAGGCACCTGACGCACGGCGCCAGTAGCGTCGCGGAAGGTCAGTGGGGAGTTGATGATGGCATCCACGTCGTTGCGGTAGGGCTTGGCGTAGCGCACCTGCACGGGATACTCATCGTCGGGGGTTTTGAATTTGCTGGCTTCCGCGCCGTAAATGGCCGTGCGCACTTCCAAACCAATCTGGCCGGTGCTGATGCCTTCCCGGTTGGCCCGGGTCCGGTCGATGTTCACGGCAATTTCCGGGTTACGATCCTCCAAGTTGGAGCGCAGGGCTTCTACCCCACCAATGTTGAGCGAATCAACGTAGCGGGTTACTTTCTTGCTGAGCTTAGCCAGGGTGGGGTAATCGTCGCCGATAACCTCAATGGCAATGGGCTTCTGCTGGGGCGGGCCGCTGGCTTCCTGGTCGACGGAAATTTCGGCGCCGGGAATCCCTTTCACTGCCTCCCGGATTTTATCCATGTAGGTACCGGTAGCTGGTCCGGTCCGGTCGCTTAGCTCCTTGAAGGCCACGGCCACTTTGCCCATGTTTGACATGGCCGTACCACTCGACGAGGATGCGTCGCCGGGGTCACCGGCGCCAATGGCCACGTTGCTGATGACGGATTCCACGTCGGGGTTATTGCGGCCAACGACGCCGTAGATGCGGTTTTCCAGCACTTTGGTGATGGAGTCCGTGATTTCTACGCGGGTACCCACCGGCATTTTCAGGTAGGTATAGATGAATTTCGGGTCGCCTTTAGGGAAGAAGTCCACCTTAGGGCTGCGCATGCCAATGGCCACAAAAGAGCCAACGAACAGCACAATCACGCCCACCATCACCAGGGCCGGGTGGCTGATAGCCCAGCGCACCAGACTGGCATAGCCGTTCTGGAAGCGCGGCAAAGCGCGCGTCTGGAACCAGGCAATCATCTTCACCAGCACAAACTTATCGAGCAGGATGAAGCCGGCCAGGGCCAGGCAGATGTTGCCGATGAAGTGGCCCATCAAGCCGCTGGTTTCGCCGTCGGGACCTACCTCTGGGGTAGCACCGAAGGCCAGCACGTTAAACAGCACGCCCAGCACCACCAGTACGCCTACGGCAATAAGGAGGCCTTTGCTCAGCTTGGGTTTGCTGTGCAGGTCTTCCTCGAAGTGCTCCTCGCGCTCCATGAAGCTCACGGCAAATACCGGGTTCATGATGAAGGCCACCACCAGGGACGACATCAGGGTAATGATGAGCGTCACGGGCAGGTAGTACATGAACGAGCCCACAATACCGGGCCAGAACATCAGCGGCACGAAGGGCGCCACCGTGGTAAGCGTACCGGCCAGTACCGGCACGAATACTTCCCCGGCCGCAAATTTGGCGGCCTTTTCGGTGGTCAGCTCGGGGTGCTCATGCAGGAGGCGGTGGGTGTTTTCAATTACCACAATGGCGTCGTCCACCACAATGCCCAAGGCCAGCAGGAAGGCAAAGAGCACAATCATATTCAGGGAGAAATCGAAGCCCGGAATGATCAAGAAGGCCAGGAACATCGAAATCGGCACCGAGAGGCCCACGAACATGGCGTTGGTGGTGCCCATGAAGAACAGCAGAATGGCCGTTACCAACAGGAAGCCGATAACGATGGTGTTAATCAGGTCGTGCAGGGTTACGCGAGTGTCATTGGAGGTGTCACCCGTAATGGTCACTTTCAGCTCGTTAGGCAGCGTTTTCTGGGCATCCTTTACCAGGGCCTTGATCTTGTCAGAAGCGTCAATCAGGTTTTCACCCTGGCGCTTTACTACGTTCAGGGTAATGGCGGGCTTGCCATCGAGGCGGGCGTACGACTCCCGATCCTTGAAGCCATCCTCCACGGTAGCAATGTCGCCGAGGCGCACGGCGGCGCCGTTGAGGTTCTTCACCTGAATGTCGGCAATGTCCTCGGCGCGCACGTACTGGCCGGCCACGCGCACGGCCCGCTTCTGAGAGCCCACGTCCACGGAGCCGCCCGAAATGGTCACGTTTTCACGGGCAATGGCATTGCTGATATCCGAGAAGCTCAGGCGTGAAGCCCGGAGCTTGTTCAGGTCCACATCCACGTTCACCTGCTGATCAAGGGCCCCGACGATGTCCACGCGGGTAATTTCGGGTAGGGCCTCAATCTTATCCTGGAAGTCGTCGGCGTACTTTTTCAACTGTACAGCCGGCAGGTTACCGCTCAGGTTCACGAACATGATGGGCTGCTCCGAGATGTTGATTTCCTTAACCGTGGGCGGCGAAGGCAAATCGTTGGGCAACTCGGGCGCGGCCTTGTCCACGGCGTCCTTCACCAGCTGCTTGGCGTACTGCACGTCCACACCCGAGTTAAACTCGATGTCCACGATGCAGTAGTCCTGGTTAGAGGTGGAGTTGATTTTCTTTACCCCGTTCACGCTTTTCAGCTCCTTTTCGAGCTGGCGCGTCACTAGGTTTTCAATATCCGCTGGCGAAGTGCCGGGGTAAATGGTGGCCACGATGATGCGCGGAATGACGATGTCGGGAAATTTCTCTTTGCCCAGCTTGATGTAGGCAAAAATCCCCGCCACGCACAGCAGCACCGTGATGATGTAGATGCTGGTTTTATTATTAATCGACCAACTGGTCGGCCCAAACTCTTTCTCTATGTCCTGCATGTTGTTGGGTTTTTGGCGGTTGAGGTGACGCCGGTTAAATCGTCACCAATTGGCCTTCGTTCAGGGTCTGGTAGCCAGCCGAAATCACCTGGTCGCCAGCCTGCAGGCCGCTGGTTACTTCCACCTTGCCGTTGTAGGTCTGGCCGGTCTGGATAACGCGCTTGGCAGCCACTTTCTTGCCACCTTTCTCACTGACTACCAGCACGTAGCTGTTCTGCTCATCCTTTTGCACCAAGTCCACGGGCAGCACGGTGGCATTCTGACGGTCGTAATTCTGGATGCGGACGTTGGCCACCATGTTGGGGCGCAACTGGCCGGCTTTGTTGCCGCTTAGGCGCAGCTCAGTAGTGAAGGTGCGGCTGGTGGGGTTAATGGTGCTCGACACCACCCGCACGGTAGCGGGCAGTTCCTCACTACCCAGGTCCGGAATGGTTACCAGGGCCTTGTCGCCGGCCTTGATGCGGGAGGCGTAAGCTTCCGACACATCCGCCAGGATTTTGCCCGTGCCACTGCTGCTGATGAGCTTTACTACCGGCGCGCCGGGTGCTACGGCTTCGCCCAGTTTGGGCAACACATCATCTACAGTGCCCGCAAACGGAGCGACTACGGTATACAGAGCACGCTGCTGGTTAAGAGTGCTGAGGTTGCGCTGCAAGGCCTGGTAGTTATTCTTGGCCTGCAGGTACTGAATTTCGGTACCAATTTGCTGCTTCCAGAGGCGGTCCTGCTTCTCGTATACCACGCGGGCCAAATCCATGCGGGTGCGCAGCTCAGCAATGCTGGCGTCGAGGATGCTGGCGTCCACGGTAGCCAGGGTCTGGCCTTTGCTTACCCGGTCGCCGCGCTGCACGCGCAAGCTGGTGAGGGTACCGGCGGCGCGGGCGGCTACGGTGGCGTTCTGATCGAAGTCAACGCGGCCCTGCAGCTCCAGGTAGCTCTTAAAGCTCTCGGGCGCTACGTTGATAACGGATACGGGCGTGGTCTGGGCAGCCGCGCCTTCGGCCTTGGCGCCAGTTTTGGCTTCCAACTCAGCAATTTTAGCCTGGTTGGCGGCTTGTTCTTTCTTCAGCTCGGCCAACTCTGCTTTCGGGTCTTTTTGACCGCCGCAGGCCGCCGTGAATATGCTGATAGCTACTAGCGGATAGCTGATAGCTTTGTTTAGAGAAAAGTTCATAGGAAGTCGTAGGGAGAAGTTCCGAGGAAAAAGCTAACAGCCAGCAGCTATCAGCCAACAGCTTATTTCTTGGCTTGGTTGTACAGCTCGCCGGTAGCTTTGTCGCGGTCCACTTTGGCTACCAGCACGTCGTAAAGGGCGGCGTAGTAGTTGGTTTGGGCTTCGCGCAGGGAGGTTTCGGCGGTTACTACCTCTAGGTTGGAGCCCACGCCTTCTTTGAACTTGATGCGCGACACACGGGCTACCTCGTCGGCCAGCTCCAAGTTGGCTTTCTGGTTGTCCAGCACGTCCAGGGCATTCACGAGGGTAGTGCGGCTCTGGGCATCCTGCAAGTCAATGCTCTGGCGCAGGGTTTCGAAGCCCCGCTCAATGGTTTGCTGGGCAATGCGCGCCTGCTGCACCTGGTACTTGCGGCGGAAGCCATCAAACACCGGTATCTGCAAGCTCAGGCCCACGTTGCCGAAGCCAAACCAGTTCTGGTTCGGGAAGCCATTTGCCGCCCGGGAGTCGGGCCCGCGGAAGGCAAATAGGTCGCCGGCAGTATTAGCCGAACCCGTGAAACCATAGGCAGCCGTAGCCAGCAGACGGGGGTAGGCGCCAGCCCGGCGGTTGGCCAAATCGAGACCCGCCAGTGCCTGCTGGGTTTCCAGGGTGCTAAATTCAATGCGGTTATTGTAGTTGAAGGCAGCAGCCAACTGGCCCGTGCGCGCTCCACTCAGGGCCGTTTGCTGGTCCTGGCGGTTTTGCGCATCGGTATTGCCAGTGGCCGGAGCCGGGGCGCTCGGCACGCCAGCCAGGCCACTCACACCGCCACCCGTAGTCGGGCTGGCTACCCCGAGGCGCTGGCGCAGGGCACCGGCATCTACTACGGCGGCTCCGAGTGAGTCGGTAAGTTGCACGGTCTGGTCCTGGGGTAGGCCCATCTGAAATTTCAGCAGAGCCACGCTCAGGTCGGTGAGGCGAGCCGCTTTCTGCTGCTCCACCACCAGGTTATTGCGCTGCACCTGCAGGCGCTGCACGTCCAGCTTCTCGGCAAAACCAGCCTTGAAGGTTTGGTTCGTTTGGTAAAGAATTGTGTCGAGGCGCTGCACGTTGCGGGCGAGCAGCTGCAGCCGTTCCCGGGCTACCAAGGTGCTATAGTAGGCCTTGCTTACCTGCTCCACTACCTCAATTTCTGCCTGCTGGGTTTGCTTTTTGGCGAGCTGCTCGTACACTTTGGCGGCTTTCAGGCCGATCAGGTAAGAACCATCGAACAACAGCTGCGACACCGAGGCACTGGTGTTACCGGCGTACTGCAGGCCGAAAGCCAAAGCCTGAGGCGGCGCGGGCTCGGAGGGCAACACGACCGTCGACAGGTTGACGGTTTGCCCGCCCTGGGCTGCGGCAATATCGGTGGGCGTTAGCTGGGTAGCCGTTGAGCCACCGGCGAAGGCACCAAAATCCACCAGGCTCTTCTGGAGCTTGAAGTTGTCGGCCAGGTTAGCGGCCACGTTCACCTGGGGCAAACCCGCCGACTTAATCTCGCCGACCCGCGCCCGCGCCGTCTGTTCGCCTAGGCGCGTAGCCAGCAACGACGACTTATTTTTAATAGCGTAGTCAACGGCCTGTTGCAGAGACAAGGCCATGTCGCCCAGGGGCGCCGACTGGCCGGCCACGGCTGGCCGGGGTGCCGGCGTCTGGGCTAGCGCGGCGCTGGCCGGAGCCAGCAGCCCCGGCCCGGCGGCCAGCAACAAAACGCGGAGGTTATTCTTCATATCGGAAAGCAGGTGTTAGAGCTTATTCTTCTTCCGTCACGTGACGGTACTCGTTAATGAGCTTGTGGCCTTTCAGCGTTACCATGCCCAGCAGAAAATGCTCGTTGCAGGCTATCTGCACGCGGGGCTGGTCGAACTGGGCGTGGGGAAATATTTCGGGGTCAAACAGCACGTCGATTTGGGCTAGGCGCAGGCGCGAGAGCACCTCAATGTCAAGGTCGGCGCGGTAGAGGCCTTCGGTTACACCCCGGCGCAGGTTGGCCTGGATCTGACTCAGGATGTACTTGTTCTTGTGGGCATGAAACAGGTTCCAGGCAGCGGGGTAATACTTGCGCAGGTCATGAATGGCCGTGGGATTCACGTTGGCAAACTGCCGCTTGGCCCAATCCATCATCTGTACCATTTCGTCCACGGCATTGAGAGCATGGCCAATGATGCCTTCACACTCACCCTGAACCCCGTTTAAATGGTTGCTGATGACAGCTGATACAATCTGGTCCTTGTTTTCAAACCACTTGTAAAGCGTCTTTTTCGAGATACCCAAGTGGGTAGCAATATCATCCATCGACACGCTCTTAATCCCGTTGCGGGTAAAGAGGCCCATGGCTGCGTGTAAGATTCGGTCTTTGATTTCCATGACTACGGGTGCAAAGATACAATGGAAACTTTTAACGACTCCCTAGTTTCCATTAATTTTCTGCTATTCTTTTTACCTCGTAGCGGGTGGTTCTTCCTGCTTGACGGGCGAAACGCGGTTTTACTTTGCCGGCCGTTGCTTTTTTTTGCCGTAGCGCAACGGCGCTGGTGCCGTACCTTGCTGCTCTGTTTCCTACTTCCCCTACCCCATGAAAATCCGGACTGGCTTCGGCTACGACGTTCACCAACTTCAGGAAGGCCTGCCTTTCTGGCTCGGCGGCATTCAGGTGCCCCACACCCACGGCGCCCTCGGCCACTCCGATGCCGACGTGCTCATCCACGTCATCTGCGACGCGCTGCTGGGCGCGGCCAACCTGCGCGACATCGGCTTTCATTTCCCCGATACCGACCCGCAGTACAAAGGCATCGACAGCAAGCGCCTGCTCTCGGAGGTAGTGCGTTTGCTCCAGGAACGCGGCTATAGCATCTCCAACATCGATTCTACCATCTGCCTGGAAGCGCCCAAGGTCAATCCGCACATCCCCCAGATGCAGCGCGTGCTGGCCGAGGTGATGGGCATCGAGCCCGACGACATTAGCATCAAAGCCACTACCACCGAAAAGCTCGGCTTTGTGGGCCGCCGCGAAGGTGTGGCCGCTTACGCCTCCGTGCTCATCATGCAACCCTAAGTGGTGGATGCGTGACTGAGTGAATAAGTGAGGTGGTGCTTGAGTGAGCGTCATCCTGAGTTCAGCAAAGGGCCTTTTCAACTGGAGCGAGTCGTTGTGAGGAGGTTGTGTTGACGTGGTAAAGTCTTACAGCTACTACCTCAGGATGACGTATCTTTTCACTGCTCACCCATGTACCAACTCACTTAGCCACCCAGTCCTCAAATCACTTTTTCCTACCCAATCTTTTCCTTCTAATGAAGAAAACCTCCTTTCTGGCCTTCTTGCTGGCAGCAGGCGTAGCTACCTCCGCGGTAGCTCAGCAGGCGCCCGAGAAAACCAAGGTCAAGGTAAAGCGCAAGAATAAAACCGAAGCGCCCGCCGCTACGGCCGAAACCGCGCCTGCCCAAGCGGCCCCGGCTGCTACCGCCGACTTTGCTCGTACCTACGCCGAGAGCATCACCCAGGCCGATTTGCGCCAGCACCTGACCGTGCTGGCTTCAGATGCCTACGAAGGCCGCGAAACCGGTGAGAAAGGCCAGAAAATGGCCGCCGAGTACATTGCCAACCGTTTCAAGGAGCTGGGCCTGCAGGGTCCGGTGCAGGGCTCCGACAACCCCTACCTGCAGCACTTCACTATGGTGCGCAGCACCTGGGCCGATGGCGCTACTCTCAAAGTGGGCGGTCAAACCTACAAGTGGCTGACCGATTTCTACGCGGCTGGCAGCACTGGTTTCGCGCAGGAAACGACCATTCAGCCAGTATTTGCCGGCTACGGCATCGAGCAAGATGGCTACTCCGATTACGCTGCCCTCGGCGACGTGAAAGGCAAAGACTTGCTAGTTCTGATTGGCGAGCCCCAGAACAGCAAAGGCACTGCCCTGCTGGGCAAGGACGGGCAGGGTAGCAAATGGGGCCAGGACTACCGGGCCAAGCTGCAGATGGCCACCCAGAAAGGTGCCCGCTCGGTCTTCTTCGTAGATTTTAACCCCAACAGCAACTTCGAGAAGATGGCGGCGCGCATGACGCCTTACATCAGCCGCCCCAGCATTGCCTTCAAGGATGCCGCGCCCGGCCAGACCCGCGCCACGGCATTTTTCGTGTCGCCGGCAGTAGGCTACAAGATGCTTGGCGCTACGGCTCCGGCCGTAACTAAGTACACTACTAGCGTAAATACGGCCGGCAAGCCGGTGGCAGGCCCATTCAAGCCAGCCAAGATTTCGGTAAAAGCCGCGAAGAAGACGGAAGACTTCACCACCGAAAACGTGCTGGGCTACCTGGAAGGTACCGACAAGAAGGACGAAATCATGGTTTTGTCGGCGCACTTTGACCACATCGGCATTATCAATGGCGAGGTGCACAACGGCGCTGACGATGACGGCTCGGGCACGGTAACGGTGCTGGAAATGGCCGAAGCCTTCACCAAGGCCAAGGCCGAAGGCCGCGGGCCGCGCCGTAGCGTGCTGTTTCTGACGGTAACAGGCGAGGAAAAGGGCCTGCTCGGCTCCGAATACTACACTGACCACCCCATCTTCCCGCTGGAAAAGACTATGGTCGACCTGAACACCGACATGGTGGGCCGCACCGACAAGGACCACGAGGGCAAGGGTGACTACGTGTACGTCATCGGCTCCGACAAGCTTAGCTCCCAGCTCCACCAGGTGCTACTGGATCAGAACCAGAAGTACAGCCAAATGGACTTAGACTTCCGCTTCAACGACCCCGAGGACCCGAACCGCTTCTACTACCGCTCCGACCACTATAACTTCGCCAAGCACCGTATTCCGGTGGCCTTCTTCTTCAACGGCGTGCACGATGACTACCACGGCCCGGGCGATGAAGTTGACAAAATTGAGTTTCCGCAAATGGAGAAGCGCGCCCGCCTGGTGTTCTACACCGCCTGGGACCTGGCTAACCGCGACCAGCGCATCATCGTCGACTCAAATAAGAAGTAGAGAGGTACTGGGTGAAAAGTGACAGGTAAGGAAGTGACGGGCAAAATGAACGTCATTCCGAGCCCCGCGGCGAGGAATCTCGCGTGCTGACGTTGCAGACCTTATAGGTTAGCCAGCGGTAGTGATGCTTCGACTGCGGCTGCGCCTCTGCATGACGACTTTTACTTCCTCTTTCCCTTCTTATTAACCAAAATTAAAACCCGCCGAACCTCCTGGGGCCCGGCGGGTTTTTATCTTTGCTAAGAACCTGTTGTACTTTGTGCTGCCATGAACCCGACGACCACCACTCCCCTCGCCCCTACCAAAGCCCACCAGTTTCTCACCGATTCGGACCGCAAGGCCTTTGATCTGGAGCACCGGCGCAAGATTCGCTTCAACATTGGCAAGTACAACGCGGCCGTACAAACCGGGTTGGGCTTCTACCAGGACCACGAACTGGCGCGGGCGCGGGCTTCCTACCTTAAAACCCAGGTCATTAACCGCCTCGATGAGTACTTGCTGCAGTTCGAGGAGAAGTTCACGGCTAAAGGTGGCAAGGTTATTTGGGCCCAGAGCGCGGAGGAGGCCTTGTTTGAGGTGGGCAAGATTATGGAGCGTCGTAAGGCCCGCACCGTGGTGAAGGCCAAGAGCATGACCACTGAGGAAATTCACCTGAACAAATACCTCGAAAAGCGTGGTATTGAGTCGGTGGAGACAGATTTGGGCGAGTTTATTGTGCAGCTGAACGGGGAGCGGCCCTACCACATCGTGACGCCGGCCATGCACCTGAGCAAGCTCGATATTGCCGACATTTTCGTGAAGCATTTGGGCATTGAGTACACCGACGATGCGCAGAAGCTAGTACTCACGGCCCGCCACCTGCTCCGCGACAAGTACACCACGGCCGAGGTAGGCATTACCGGCGGCAACTTCCTGGTGGCCGATACCGGTGCCGTATGCGTGACGGAAAACGAGGGCAACGCCCGCCTTTCCGCTACCTTCCCGAAAACCCACATTGCCATTGTGGGTATTGAAAAGGTGATTCCGAGGCTGCAGGACCTAGATTTGTTCTGGCCCCTGCTCAGCACCAGCGGCACCGGCCAGCAGGTTACAGTGTACAACACCATTTATACCGGCCCGCGCCAACCCCTGGAAAAGGACGGCCCGGAGGAAATGTTCGTAATTCTGCTTGACAACGGCCGCACCAACCTGCTGGCCCAGCCCGACAAGCGCGAGGCCCTGAACTGCATTCGGTGCGGGGCGTGCCTGAACATTTGCCCGGTATATAAGAACATTGGCGGCCACACCTACGAGGCTACTTATTCCGGCCCCATCGGCTCGGTTATCACGCCCCACCTCTCGGGCATGGCCGAAAACAAGCACCTGAGCTACGCCAGTAGCCTGTGCGGGGCCTGCACATCAGTGTGTCCGGTTAAGATTCCGATTCACAACATTCTGCTTAGAAACCGCCAGCAGAGCGTGCAGGAGGGTTTAACCGATAAGGAGGAGCGACGGGCTATTTCGCTGTGGTTGCACGGCATGAAGCACCGCTGGGTCTGGGACCTGGCCCCGGCTTCAGCTAAAAACTGGGTACTTAGCCGCCTACTGGGCGAGGTGGGTTGGAGCAAGCGCCGCGACGCCGTGCAAGTAGCTCCCAAAACGTTCCGGCAGCTCTGGAAAGAGCGGAAGTAAGCGGCTCCCTAGTGCAGCGCTTGCTCGTACGAGCGTAATCTGCGGAGTTGTTGCCAACCCTGTCATACAGAAGCCAGTACACAGCAACCGGCAGCAGTGCCGCTTACTTTGTACAAAGGCTTTATGCTGGAAATGGGATTACGGATACTGGCTTTCGGGGCCGGAGTATTCTTGGTGATTACGACAGTACTGGCGGCTATTCGCTCGTTTGTGCTGCCCCGCAACGAGTCGGTGCTGCTCAGCAACTGGGTGTTTTCCGGACTTCGGCGCGCGTTTACGGCCATTGCCAAGCTAGGCCGCACCTACAGCCAACGCGACAAAGTAATGGCCCTGTACGCCCCAGTCGGGTTGGTGGCCCTGCCCATTGTGTGGCTGGGCGTCGTGAGCCTGGGATACACCATTATATTTTGGGCGCTGGACGAAGGCAGCCTGGAACGGTGCTACCGTCTCAGCAACAGCTCCTTGCTTACGCTAGGCTCCGAGGAGCCCACGGAGGGCTTTACGGCCAGCTTCATGTCCTACTCCGAAGCTACGCTGGGCCTGTTTCTGATGACCCTGCTGATTTCCTACCTGCCTACCATCTACCAAGCTTTTTCGCGGCGAGAATTGGTAGTTGCCCGGCTGGAGCTGCGCGCGGGCACCGAGGCTTCGGCCGTGGAGCTGCTGTGCTGGCTCAACCGTAGCGGCTCGCTCCAGGACGACCGGGAGCAGTGGGAAATTTGGGAAGAATGGTTTGTTGAAATTGAGGAGACTCATACTTCCCTACCGGTGCTTTCCTTTTTCCGCTCGCCTCAGCCGGGCCGCTCCTGGGTAATGGCCGCAGCTATTATTCTAGATGCCGCGGCCCTGCTCATCAGCGCAGTTGAAATGTCACATGCCCCGAACATCACCCTCTGCTTTAAGGCGGGCTGCGTGGCCATTAATCGGGTGTCGCGCTTTTTCAAATTTGAGGCGCAAACCAAAGCTCCCACTCCCGTGGATGGCAAGGAACCCTTGGAAGACCCTGAACGCCAGGACTTCGAGGATGCTTGCGAGCAGCTCAGCAAGGCCGGCATCCCACTCAAGGCCGATGTGGAGGGCGCCTGGGAACAGTACCAGCAACTCCGAATCAAGTACGCCGGTGCCGTGGACTACCTGGCCAAGCTCACCATGGCCCCCGTAACCAAGCCTATTTAAAACGCAAGCGTGAGGCCCGAACCAAGGAACGGCTACTCTGCCTATTGGCGGGTAGCCATTCCTCGGTTCGGGCCTCACGTGCACTTCTAGAAAGCTGCTAGTTCGCGTCTTCGTCGGGCAAAATCTGTACGTCCTGCACCAGCACCATCTTCTCAATTTCGCGGCCTTTGGGGGTGTTGGCAAGGCCGCCCAGAGCCGTTTCCTTGTAGCGAGTTTCCATGCTTTGGCCTACCTCGCCTAAGGCAGCCACGCACTGGTCCACGGGAATCACCGGGTCGACGCCGGCAATGGCAATTTGGGCTGAGCTGAACGCAATGGCGGCTGCCGAGGCGTTACGCACCACGCAGGGCACTTCTACGAGGCCGGCTACCGGGTCGCAAACCAGGCCAAGCATGCACTGAATGGTAATGGCAACGGCGGCGAAAGTTTCTTCCACGGAGCCCCCTAGGCAGTACACAATGGCCCCGCTACCCATGGCGGCCGCCGAACCAGTTTCGGCCTGGCAGCCTCCTACGGCACCAGCCAGGGAGGCATTCTGCTCGATAATCAGCGCAATGCCGGCCGCTACCAGTAACCCTTCTAGAATGGTGCGGTCTTCGAGCTTGTGTAAATCCTGGAGTGTCACGAGCACACCGGGCAGAATACCGGAGGCACCGGCCGTTGGGGCCGCTACTACCCGGCCCATGCACGAGTTAACCTCCTTAGCCCCCAGCGCCCGGGTAACCAGTTGTTTGAACTCCGGCGACAATACGGTTACGGGCGAGGCGGCAATCTTCTTGGCCCCGTTGTTTACCATGCCCGAGCGGGAGGTCATGTTCTGGGTAAGGCCCGTGTGCACGGCGTCGCGCATTACATCGTAGGCCCGCTGCAGGCCGTTCCAAATTTCCTCTTCCGTGCGGCCTTTCTGCTCTACCTCGTAGGCTAAAACGGGTTGGTGAAGCGGTTCGCCGGTAGCCGCGCAATGGGCCTGCCAGCTGGCAAAGTCAGTGAAAAGAAGGGACATTGGGCGGGTAGGAAAAAAGGGTGGGAAAGACTAGTAACAACGCCTGCTCCGGCTCAGTTCGGGCTGGCGGGCCACGAAAATCGGGATAAAATTAACAGGCTCACTACCGGCGCTGCTTGGCGGCCCATTGGCGCTAGATCAGGAGCTTTGGTATTTACGAAAAAGGCCCCTCTGCGTGGAGCAAGGGGCCTTTTCCATGGTATAGATGAACCGGAGTAGCTAGCTTACTTTTTCGTTTGCGCTAATCAGTTTCACGGCCGCCGAGTTGATGCACAGGCGCAAGCCGCTGGGGGCCGGGCCGTCGGGGAAGACGTGGCCCTGGTGAGCATCGCAGACGTTGCAGAGTACTTCTACGCGCGTCATGCCGTAGCTAGTGTCCTTCTTGTAGCGGATGGCGTTTTCCTGCACGGGCTGAGTAAAGCTGGGCCAGCCCGTACCCGACTCAAATTTGGTACGGGAATCATAGAGCGGGGTGCCACAGCACACGCAGGCGTACAGGCCGGCTTCGTGGGCCTCGCAGTACTCGCCCGTGAAGGCCCGCTCGGTGCCGTGCTGGCGGGTTACGTGGTACTGCTCGGGTGTGAGTTGGGCGCGCCACTCAGCATCGGTTTTTTCTACTCGTTTTTCGGGGGCAGGGCTGCCGTGGTTGGCGAGCCGGATTACATCGTTCCAGGTTTGCATGGGCCAGAATACGTAGTTCGAGGGGTTGATAGGTAGGAAACGCTCCGAACCAGACGGAAGTTTTCTACGGCGGAGTCGATTACGCAAGACAAGAAAAGTATTCCGGCTTCATCGAGGCTAAACCCGGCTGTCTGGAAAGAATACACTGTCATAACGCTATAGCTGAGCAGGACCGATATAACAGAATTATTGCCTTGATCTAGCTTGCCCCGATTTTTGATACTTCCCGGCTACCGTCAATTTACTTCCTGCTATGAAGATACTTACTGCCGCCCAAACCCGCCAGGCTGATGCGGCCACCCTACTAGCCGAGGGCATTACCTCCGCGGAGCTGATGGAGCGGGCGGCCACGGCTTTCTGCCACTGGTTGCAGAAGCGTTTGCCCGCTCATAGCCAGCGGCCCATGCACATCTTCTGCGGCCCCGGCAACAACGGCGGCGACGGGCTGGCCATTGCTCGTCAGTTGCACGAGGCGGGTTACCAGCCCCAGGTATGGACGCTGCCCGCTGCCCAGCCCTCGGCTGATTTTACGCTTAACCGTCAGCGCCTGCCGGCGGGCCTGCCTTGCCATGAAATACAGCCGGAAACACTGCCGCAGCTCCCCGCTCGCGCAGTGGTAGTTGATGCCCTGTTTGGTACCGGCCTGAGCCGGCCGTTAACCGGCGCAGCAGCAATGCTAGTAAAGCACCTCAATCAGTCGGAGGCTACTGTTGTGGCCGTGGACATGCCCTCTGGGTTACTGACGGACGCTCCGCAGAGCCCAGACAGCCTGGTAGTACGAGCCCATTACACCGTCAGCTTTGAGCTCCCCAAGTTGGCTTTTCTACTGCCTCAAAACGCAGAGTTTGTTGGCCAGTGGGAGGTGCTACCTATTCACCTCGACCCCACATTTATCCACAACGCTCCTGTGGATAACTACTTCGTGAATGATAACTTCATTCGGGGCCGCCTACCTGCCCGGAATAAGTTCAGCCACAAAGGCACCTTCGGGCACGCCTTGCTGCTGGCGGGCAGCCGCGGTAAAATTGGGGCCTCCGTACTGGCAGCAAAGGCCTGCCTGCGGGGTGGGGTTGGACTGCTTACCGTGCGCACCCCGGCCGTTGGCTACCCCATTATGCAGGTTGCGGCCCCGGAAGCCATGGCCCTGGCCGACTCCGCCACCGATTTCGTGACCGAGCTACCAGACCTGAAACCGTACGCCGCCGTTGGTATTGGGCCGGGGCTGGGGCAGGAACACGCCACCTGCGAAGTGCTGCGCCAACTGCTGCGCAAGACCAAAGTGCCGCTGGTGCTGGACGCCGATGCGCTAAACCTACTCGGGGCCAACCCTAGCTTACTGAAGCTACTACCCCGCGAGTCCTTGCTTACCCCCCACCCCAAGGAGTTTGAGCGGCTGGTGGGCAAACCCGCCCGCGACGACTACCACCGCCTGGAGCAACTACGCACCTTTGTGCGGGAGCATGGGTGCTACTGCGTACTGAAGGGTGCTTACACTACCCTGGCGGCCCCAGATGGCACACTTTACTTTAACAGCACTGGCAACCCCGGCATGGCCACCGGCGGCAGCGGCGACGTGCTAACGGGCTTGCTGCTAGCCCTGCGCGCCGACAAGCGCCTCTCGCCCCTGGATGCGGCCCTGTTGGGCTTGTACGCCCACGGCCGGGCCGGCGACCAGGCCGCTCAGCAAACCGGCGAAGCGGGCCTGGTGGCCGGCGACCTTATCCGCTTTATTGGCCCCGTGCTGCAGGAACTCACAACTCCCCTACCCGGCCTTTAACATGCTGAACCGTCGGTTTCGTGCAGTGGTATCCGGGGTAGAAAAAGTTACAGTACCCTGGCAGCCACTCCCGTGCTGGCCCACCACACCGCCAGGAACTGCACCAGCATAACCCCGTCGGTGAGCAGGGCAAAGTAGTAATCAGGCCTCGACTCCTCAGCAAACCAAATAACGGCCGCAGCGGCTAGCAGCGGCATTAGAAGCACGAAGTCGTGGCCGGCCGGAGTTCCTGGCGGCACGAGCAGAGCTGCCGTGGTTAGCGCAGCCAGGGCTAGGAGCTTGGTGGCTTGAATCCCGAAGACGCCCGGAAAAGTGCGGGTGCCCGTCAGGCGGTCCTTGGTGTAGTCGCGGATGTCGAACACAAAGGCTAGGGCCAGAATAAACAGAAAGCGCCGCCCAAATAAAATCAGCACAACCGGCTCCTGCAAGCCGCGCCCCAGGTACAAGGCCGGAATCCAGACAGTGACGGCCGCCCAGACGTAGCCAATCAGGAAGACCTTCAGCAGGGGTAGGTCGCGCAGGGCCCACCACCGCCGGTTGTACTTGACCAGGGGCATGGAGTACAACACCGAAATAGCGCCCAGATGCCCCAAGAACAAGGTAATGCTCAGACGCGCATCGGTCAGGAACAGGCCCGCCGCTACTAGGCCGGCTACTGCGGCTAGCCCTAGCAATTCCCGGCGGTGCCCCCGCATCCACTGCTTGCGCTTCGAGAGGCCCGGCTGCTGCCCGTGTTTGTAAGGCAGCACACTATCGAGGTTGTATAGGAAGAGAGTAGCCGTGAAGATCAGGGCGCCCAGCCGCAACGGAATGTGAACCCGCCAGAACAAGAAAGTGGCCCACATCAGCCCCAGTGCCGCCAACGATAGCCACGTGCTGCTATACAGCAAGGCGTCTGTCAGTGGTCTGAGGCGCTGAGCAAGGGCACGGGCAGACGGAAGCAACAAACGAACGGACAGCATATGCGCTAACTCAGGGTGAGCTGGCACTTGCCTTCACCATCCCCGAATATACTGGAGCGGACTACTTCCCGGTTTCGGTGTGGGCTGCGTCTACCTGCTTGGACTCTGGCGAGCCATGCTGACGTAGGAAGATGGACAACCCCACAATGGACACGATGGAAAGAAACTCGCTCTGCCAGTTCTGAAACGACTCAAACCAGAACCGGCTGGTGGTCATGTAGTCCAGGGTACCAACGGCGGACTTGCCATTGTGGACCTGCTCAATGCTGTAAACCTCAGCGCCGCCCTTGGCGTGTAGCCAGAAAGACCCGAAAAACAGCAGAAAAAACGCAATGCTCAACGACCGGCGGTACAAAGCCAACTGCCAGCCGCCGCGCTTCACGGGGCCAGGAGCATCTTCCTTGGTTGGGTCGGGCTCCTGGTCTACCTCCTCTTCCTCATAGAGCTTCTTGGATTCAGAGGAGCCCCGCTGCCGCAGCCAGATGGTCAGCACTACGTACAGGCCCATCTGCAGAAATTCACTTTCCCAGTTCTCAAACGTAGCCTCCAGAAAGTGTCCAGATTGCGCGTACGCACCCAGGGTAAGGGGTAGCAGCCTCATGTCCTCCAGCTCCGAGTTATAGTCGTGCCACCCCGTAAAGAGCTGCCCAATTAGGGTAACCAGCACTAGCAAACCGCCCACCAGTAGGAGGCTGTTTTCGTAGAGAAATTTTAGAACATTGGATTTTGGGGGCTGTGTCGGCATACCCTGCTTCATACGCTAAGCGAAGCCCGAAAGGATACTACGCTTGAGCTTGCCAGGCTTCCGCGGCCCCCGAAACACAGCAGCGCCCGACGGTCAGGTAGACCATCGGGCGCTGCTATGGGTGTAGAGAGGTTGTGTACTCAGATTAGCTCAGGGCCTCTCTTACGTCTACCTCGTTCTGGGGGTTGCCTTTCGGGAAGGTTTCCTCATATAATTTAATGCTGTCCTCGATAATGCGGTAGGCATCCTCACGGCCCATGAACCGCTCCACGCTTACTTGCTTGTGCTCCAGGGCTTTGTAATCCTCGAAGAAGCGCTGCATTTCCAGCAGGGTATGGGGGGGTAGGTCGGCAATGTCGTTGTAGTGGTTCACCGACACATCGTTGGCAGCCACGGCAATGATTTTATCGTCTTCCTCATCCTGGTCAATCATCTGCATCACACCAATTACTTTGGCGTCTACCAGGCACATCGGCACGATATCCACGGAGCAGAGCACCAGAATATCCAGCGGATCCTTGTCGTCGCAGTAAGTTTTCGGGATGAAGCCGTAGGCTGCCGGGTAATGCACGGCCGAGAACAGCACGCGGTCCAGCTTGAGCAGGCCGCTGTCTTTGTCCAGCTCATACTTGCCTTTCGAGCCTTTCGGAATTTCAATGATGCCGTTTACAACTTTGGGAGCGTCTTCGCCACGCTCTACGTCGTGCCAGGGGTTAAAATGGGCCATTTTTTAGTAGCTGTTAGCTGTTAGCTGTTGGCTATTAGCTGAAATTTGAGAGAATGAAAACGTGTTATGACCAGCCATGGGCTGTTAGCTGCTGACTGCGGGCTTCGTTAAACGGAAAGCTAGCAACCAGTAGCTAACAGCTCATGGCCAAAAAATTAAAAGCCCAGTACTTCGGGCAGCGGCTGCCCGGTGCACCCGTCGGGCTCCTGAATATGGAGCCAGCGGGCCAATGTGGGCGCAATATCGGTAATCTTTGCCGGAGCCGATGACTGTCCGTGCTTTACGTGCCAGCCCCAGAATACTACCGGCACGTGCGTGTCGTAACTACCCGAGGAGCCGTGGGTGGTGCCTTTGTTAACGGGGTACTGATACGACTCCAGCCAACCCGGCTCCAGAATCACCAGCACGTCGCCGGAGCGCTTGGGGAAGTAGCCATTTTCCAGGTACATCAGCATCCCGCTTTCCCAGTGCGACTTCTGCACATCCTCGGCGGCCAGGGCCCGCGTAACGCCGGCGTAGCCCAGCATGATGCCGGCTACCTCGCGCTGCATCTGGTAGAGGTCAAGGTTTTTTTCGCGTAGCAGCGGCCGGTTCAGGTATACCTGCTGGTTTTCGTAGCTGAGCACCCACTTGCCGGGGCCGTGCAGGCGCACCAGCTGCTGCTGCAAGGAGTCGCGCATCAGGCCTGGGCCCACAGAGCCAGCCGGTATTTTCTTGTCAATCAAGAAATTAGGCGAGTGGGCCGCTCCATGGTCGGCGCTGAGGAATACCAGGGCCTGCTTCTTCCCTACCGTTTTATCGAGGGTGGCGAACAGGCGCTCCAGGTCCCGGTCCAGGCGCAGGTAGGTGTCTTCGGCCTCAATGGAGTTGGGCCCGAACTGGTGGCCTACGTAGTCGGTGCTGCTAAAGCTCAGGGCCAGAAAGTCGGTTTGGCCGCGCTGACCCAGCTGCTCGGCCCGCATGGCTTCCAGGGCAAAGTCCAGGGTCAGGGAGTTGCCAAACGGTGTGGAGCGAATCAGGTCTAGGTTACGGGGGGTAGCGGTGGGCGCCTTCTCGCCGGCGGCTTCCATATTGCCTTTTACCGCCGTGGTGGGCGCTGCGCTCAGCGTCGGTAGGTCGTGGGGGAATACGGGCTTGGCTTCGCCCTTAAAGGCTCCCTCCCAGGCCACGTCGTCGGGGGAACTTTCGGTGTACTGCGCAAGGGGCAGCAGCGTGGTCCAGGCCTGATCCAGGTACTTGGCGGCCCGGTTCTCGGCGTTGAACTTGGCTACCCACTCCGGTAGCTGCTGGGTGTAGAAGGTGCTGGTAATAAACGCCCCGTTGCCGCCATCGTACCAGTAGGCCGCGTTGGCCGCGTGCCCGGCCGGCAGCACGGAGCCCCGGTCCTTGATGCAGACGCCAATAACCTTGCTCTGGAAGTTGGTAGCCAGGCGCAGCTCATCGGTGATGGTGGTCGTCAGCATGTGGCGCGGCGACTGTTGCCCAGCCGCGGCCGAGCCGCCTACCGCCTGCACGGTTTTATCCTCGGTTACATAGGTGCCGCGGCCTTCCTCGCGCACCAGCCAGTTATTACCAATGATGCCGTGCACCGAGGGGGTAGTGCCGGTGTAGATGCTGGCGTGGCCGGGCCCGGTGTAGGTAGGCACGTAGTTGTAGTGGGCGTTTTCGTAGCTGAAGCCCTCCCCCAGCAGGCGGCGGAACCCGCCGCGGCCGTATTTGCTCCAGTAGCGGTAGAGGTAGTCGTAACGCATCTGGTCAACCACAATCCCGACCACCAGCTTGGGGCGGTCCAGGGGTTTACCTTGTTTTTGCGCGAGGGCGGGCACAGCCAGCGTAGCGGCCAGCAATAGGCTCAGACTCTTTTTCTTCAAAGTGGACAGGACGTTATGACGCTACCCTGCGGGCGGCGCCGGATTCGGCGGGCGCAAAGATACTCCGCGCGGCCGGGGAACCAGCTCGTCCACAGTCAAAACCGCCTCGTGCGCGTAGGCAAGAATGGGCGTTCCGCTGACATCTGACTTGCCGGCGCGTCGTTCTTGCTGCTTTACTGCATTCCTCATCCTTTTTGCTATGCCTGCTACCCCCCAGCCCTACGCGCTGATCTTCGATATGGATGGTACCATTATCGACAACACGGCCTTCCAGGCCAAAGCCTTTCAGCTGCTGTTTCGCGACTTAGGCCTGACCACCAACGCCCGCAAGCTGCTGGACCGGCTCAATGGCATGCCGGCTACTAACATTCTTAAAACCGTCTTTGCTCATCCCGTTCCCGATAAGCAGCTCAAGGAGTACGCCGCCCAGCGCGAGTTTCTGTACCGGGTGCTGTACTGGGACAAGCGGCGCGAAACGGCGGGCCTCACCGCGTTTCTGCAGGCCGCCCGCGCCGCCGGATTTAAAATTGCTCTCGGCACTGGCTCTGCCGCCGACACCATTGGCTACATCATCGACCACCTAGACCTGCGCCGCTACTTTGATGTGGTGGTAGGCAAGGACGACGTGGACCGCGGCAAACCCCACGCTGATACCTACGTAGCTACCTCGCGGCAGCTAGGCATTCCGCCGGAGCGCTGCCTGGTATTCGAAGATGCCATTCTGGGCGAGCAGGCAGCCTACAAGGCGGGTATGCGCTGCATTACCCTAACTACCACTCTGAAAGCCGCTGACTTCCAGGCCCCTCTTGCCGTCATCAAGGATTTCACGGAGCTTACCCCCGACAAGGTGGTGGAGCTGCTGGAGCAGTACCCCGCAACGCCCAAGCCCAGCAAGGAACTGGCCAAGCGGCAGTACATGCAGCTGTAAAAGCGCACCTTTGGTGCCTCATCGCTGCTGATTTCATTCCCCTTGAGTAGCCAACGTAGCCGGGCCGCAACGAAACGCGAAGGGCACCACCCCGCAACTATTCTAACGGCACAGCAATAGCACGAAAAGGCCCGCTTCCTTGCGAAAGCGGGCCTTTTCAGTAATGTCTGAGCTATATCCTTACCGGCTGGCAGCCAGGGCTTCAGCACCACCCACGATTTCGAGAATCTCGGTGGTAATGGCGGCCTGACGGGTCCGGTTGTAGGTTAGCTTCAGTTGTTTTAGCAGCTCGCCGGCGTTGTCGGTGGCCTTGTCCATGGCTGTCATGCGGGCACCGTGTTCCGAAGCGTTGCTTTCTAGTACCGCCTTGTAGAGCTGCACCTTCAGCGACTGCGGAATCAGGGTCCGCACGATTTCCTCCTTCGAGGGCTCAAAGATGTAGTCCACATTCGAGGTGGCGGGCGCGTTAGCAGGCTGCTCGGTGGGCACCAGCGGCAGCAACTGCTCGGTCCGGATGATTTGGGTAGCAACGTTTTTGAACTCGTTGTACACCATTACTACCTCGTCGTACTGACCGGCCTGGAAGCCGTCCATGGCCTGTTCCGCCGCTTCCCGGACGGTGTCGAAGGAAAGCTTGGTGAAGACGTGCTGGTAGTCACCGAGCAGGGGCAAGCGCTTACCGAAGTAATCGTGGGCCTTGCGGCCGATGGCCATTACGGTTACGTTGCCAGCCGCGGCCTGGGCCGCGTAGCGCTCCTGAATCACGGCGTTGGCGCCTTTGAACACGTTGCTGTTGAACGCGCCAGCCAGACCCCGGTCCGAGGTAATGGCAATGATCAGCACCCGGCGCACATCACGCTGCTCCGCGTACTCGCTCACTACGTCCTCACCAGCCAAAGCCGTCAGGTTGCCTAGAATGCTATTGAGCCGCTGGGCGTAAGGGCGCATGCGCAGGATGTTGTCCTGGGCCCGACGCAGTTTGGCCGCCGCTACCATTTTCATGGCTTTGGTGATTTGCTGCGTGCTTTGCACCGACGTAATGCGGCTCCGAACTTCTTTTAAGCTAGCCATCTATTTCGAATTAAGAATGAGGAATGAGGAATGAGAATTGAGGTCAAGCCATAACGGTGTCACGACGTACTTCCCCACTTCTCATTCCTCATTCCTCACTCTTCATTAGTAATTACTTAGAAGCGTAAGCGGCCGACAAATCTTTGGCAACCTGACGGATAGCGCCGGTTGTCTCGTCGTCGAGCTTGCCAGCCTTCAGGCCTTTCAGCACCTCGGGGTAGCGGGTGTTCATCACCTGGGTGAACTCCTTTTCAAACTCACGCACCCGGTTTACTGGCACCAAGTCCAGCAGACCGTTAGTAGCAGCGTAGATGATGGCTACCTGGTCCTCTACTTTCTGGGGCGAGAACTGGGGCTGCTTCAGAATTTCAAGGTTCCGACGGCCCCGCTCAATCGTGAGCTTGGTCGAAGCATCCAGGTCCGAGCCAAACTTAGCGAAGGCCTCCAGCTCGCGGAACTGCGCCTGGTCAAGCTTTAGCGTGCCGGCTACCTTCTTCATCGACTTGATCTGGGCGTTACCACCTACGCGCGATACCGAGATACCCACGTTAATGGCGGGACGCACACCCGAGTTGAAGAGGTTGGTTTCGAGGAAGATCTGGCCGTCCGTAATCGAAATTACGTTGGTCGGGATATACGCCGAAACGTCACCAGCCTGGGTTTCAATGATGGGCAGCGCCGTCAGCGAACCACCGCCTTTTACGAGTGGACGAATGCTGTCGGGCAAATCGTTCATGTCCTGAGCAATGGCGTCGGAAGCGTTGATCTTCGCGGCGCGCTCGAGCAGGCGGCTGTGCAGGTAGAATACGTCGCCAGGATAAGCCTCACGTCCGGGAGGACGACGCAGCAGCAGCGACACTTCGCGGTACGCCACCGCCTGCTTCGACAAGTCATCGTACACCACCAAAGCCGGACGGCCCGTGTCGCGGAAGAACTCACCGATAGCAGCGCCCGTGAAGGGAGCGAAGAACTGCATGGGAGCCGGATCAGAAGCCGAAGCCGATACCACTACCGTGTAGTCCATCGCACCACCTTTGGTCAGGGCGTTTACTACCTGCGCTACGGTGGAGGCTTTCTGGCCTACGGCTACGTAGATGCAGAAAACCGGCTCGCCGCGCTCATAGAACTCGCGCTGGTTCAGGATGGCGTCAAGGGCTACCGTCGACTTACCCGTCTGACGGTCGCCGATGATTAGCTCGCGCTGGCCCCGGCCGATTGGAATCATGGCGTCGATAGCCTTGATACCGGTCTGCATGGGCTCGTTTACTGGCTGACGATAAATTACACCGGGAGCCTTACGCTCCAGGGGCATATCGTAGGTAGCGCCCTGGATGAGGCCCCGACCGTCGATGGGCTGGCCCAGCGTGTTTACCACGCGGCCAATAATGCCGTCACCAACCTGAATGGAAGCAATTTTATTGGTACGACGTACCGTAGCGCCTTCCCGGATTTCAGAGTAGTCGCCGAGCATTACGGCGCCTACGTTGTCTTCTTCAAGGTTCAGCACAAGGGCTTGGAGCCCGTTTTCAAATTCGATCAGTTCCCCCGACTGGGCTTTGCCCAGGCCGTAGATGCGGGCTACACCGTCGCCTACCTGCAGAACCGTACCAACCTCTTCGAGTTCGGCTTCGGTTTTGAAGTTAGACAGCTGCTCCCGCAGAATGGCGGATACTTCATCCGGACGTACTTCTGCCATGGTGGGTTATAGTTGGGGTTGGTAGGGATTCTTCGAGAATTCGTTGCGCAGCTTGCGCAACCGGTAGCTCACGGAGTCGTCAATTAGCCGGTCGCCGATGCGCAGCACAAAGCCGCCGATCAGCGAGGCATCTACCTTTTCCGTGAGAGTAACATCGGCCAGGCCAGATTGCTGACGCACTACCTGCCGAAGGTGCTCACGCAGCTCCGCGGTTAGCGGGGTAGCGGTGGTTACTTCCGCCGCCTGCATGCCGCGCAGCAGGTTGTACTGGGTCAGAAACTCGGAGCCGATAAACTCCAGCGCGCTTTCGCGGTTGTGCTGGGTTACAATAGAGAAAAACTTCTCCGTCAGGGCCGACACCTTACCGCCAAACACGGCCTGCAGAATAGCAAGCTTCTTGTCGTGCTTCACGATGGGGTTGCGGAGTAGCAGGCGCAATTCACGGTTCTCATTCAGCGTTTTGCTGAACAGGTCCATGTCCTGCTTTACTACTTCCAGCTCGCCGCGCTCCTCGGCCAGATCCAGCAACGACTTTGCGTAGCGGGAGGCAACTCGTAGTTCAGACATTGTTAGGGATCTTAGGGTCTTGGGGGCTTAGGGTCTTGGATAAAGCAATGGGTCAGGATAACCCAAGACCTTAAGCTCCCAAGACCCCAACAACCTAATTCAACTTTACTTCTTGCAGGTACGAGTCCACGAGTTGCTGCTGGGCTGGCTGGTCGGCCAGTTCGCGGCGCAAGATGCGCTCGGCAATATCAATGGAGAGCTTGGCAGCAGTGTTTTTCACCTCGGCCAAGGCAGCGTTTTTCTCGTTCTGGATGGCTTCGCGCGCCTGCACAATCATGCGGCTACCTTCTTCCGTAGCCTTGTTCTTGGCCTGCTCAATGAGCTGGTTCGAGACGTCGGTGGCTTCTTTCAGAATACGGTCGCGCTCCATGCGAGCTTCGGCCAGCAACTTCTCGTTGCCCGCCTTTAGCTGCTGCATTTCCAGCTTGGCCTGGTCGGCCATGCGCAGCGCACCTTCGATTGAGCTTTCACGCTCTTTCAGCGAGCTAAGAATTGGTTTCCAGGCAAAGGCGCGCAGCAAGAGCAGCACGATGCCGAAAATCACTAGCTGCCAAAAGATAAGGCCAAATTCGGGCGTTACAATTTGCATCGTAGAAACTAGTAGGTAGTGAGTGATAGGTACCGGTAACCGCGGCGGTGGAGACGGAAGTTCCGCCTCAGCTTAAGGCCGCCGGCTGGTACCGGAAAAGCCAAGACAGCCCGCTACGCCGTGCGCTGAAGCGACGCGCGCAGCGGGCTGCTCGTGTACTACCTTTATTCCTAGAGATTGAACGAAATCAGCAGGCAGACTACTACTGCGAACAGCGCCAGACCTTCAATCAGAGCGGCTACGATCAGCATGGCAGTTTGGATCTTGCCCGAAGCCTCCGGCTGACGACCAATGGCTTCCATAGCCTGACCACCGATACGACCAATGCCCAGACCGGCACCCAGAGCAACCAGACCAGCACCAATAGCAGCACCGAATACGGCCAGACCAGCAGAATTAGTAATGGCCTGCAACAACAGAGAAAGAAGCATAAAAAAGAGGTTTGTGGGGAATGAAAAACAAAAAAATCAGGGGTGAGAAAGGCTTAGTGGCCGTGAGCCGGCTCGGCAGCGTCGCCACCACCTATCTGGTAATCAGCGTCGTGATGCTCCTCTACCGCGCCACCGATGTACATGGCCGTCAGTAGGGTGAAGATGTAGGCCTGCAGAATGGCTACCATTAGCTCCAGCGTGTTGATGAACAAGCCGAAAGCCAGCGAAACTGGGGCAACACCAATGTTGCGGAAGATGAAGATGAGCGAGATAAAGCTCAGGGTTACAATGTGGCCGGCCGTGATGTTGGCAAACAAACGAACCATGAGGGAGAAGGGCTTCACGAAGATGCCAATCACTTCTACCGGAATCATGATGGGCAGCAGGGCCTTCGGTACGCCGGGCGTAGCGAAGATGTGGTGCCAGTAGTTCTTGTTGGAGCTGAACAGGGTAATGAGCAGCGTCAGGACAGCCAGGGTCAGGGTAACGGCAATGTTACCGGTGAGGTTAGCGCCGCCTGGCAGCAAACCCAGCAGGTTATTAAACCAGATAAAGAAGAAGATCGTCAGCAAGTAAGGCATGTAGCGCTCATACTTCGGGCCAATCGACTTCTTAGCTACTTCGTCGCGGATGAACACGATAATAGGCTCGAAGAAGGACTGAATGCCGCGGGGGGCGCCGCTTCCGCGCTTGGCGTATCCGCGGGCTACTGCCGTGAAAACGAGGAGCAGCAGCGCGGCGCTCAGCATCAGGGAGGCTACGTTCTTGGTAATCGAGAAGTCGTATACCTTGCTACCATCCTCTGATACTAGGTGCTCGTGCTCCAGCTTCAGGCCGTCATAGACTTTACCTTCCGCCAAGCGAGAAGAGGAGAATACGCTCAAGCCTTGCGTGGGGCGGTAGGCAATAACGGGCAGCGGAATCGTGAGGTGCGTACCATGCTCTCCGCCGCCGAGGGTAGCAAAATGCCATTCGTGGGCGTCTCCGATGTGGTGCAAAATCATCTCACCGGGTTTGAAGTCCTCCGTATCGGTGGCTTCTGCGGTAGTAGCCGCCGGTTCGTTGGCGTACACCGAGAACGATAGGAAGCAGAAGAGAGCTAAAAGTAAGCGCTTCATTCAGAGGGGCTTAGGGCTATATGCACAAAATCTTCATTTTGTATTTTCACCCGGTTTTGAAAACGGGCGCAAGTTACTCAGAACGCTCCAGACTTCAAACCCAGCAAAGAGAAAATACAGGATGAAGAAGCTCCCGAGGAAGGCCCAGCGGGCGTCGCCTTCCTTCCCGCCGCCCCGGAAAAGGTACACCAGCACTAGCGTCAGGGACAAAAGCAGACGTACTACCATGGTCCCGAAATAGGCCACCATAAAATTATCGGGATTGGCTTGCACCAACCGGGCCGTGACGCGGTAGGTCAGAAACGTCAGGATGGCGAAGAAGGCAAATGTGTAGGGCGTGAACGGATGAATGACCCGCGGCCCAAACTGGCTGTACAGGGCGTACAGGATTGCCCCAGTCAGCAGGCAGAAGAGTAGGTAGGGACGAAGGAAAGGCTTCAAGGTAAGTAGAGGAGAGGGTGCGTATGGCTGATATAGCGGAGCAGATGGGAAGCTTTTAGCAGGTCAAATGAGGTGAAATCCTCCTCGGACGCTTCTTGAACAGTCCGCCAATCGTCACTGAGCTGGCCTATGGTCAAGTCCTCAGGGTTCTCCTCCACGAGGTAGAGTTGTTCTTTAGGAATATCCCAATAGAAATCCTGTTCTAGTGGAATATGACCGTCCTGCCCGTATTGGTGCTTCAGAGCTTGTAAAGAGAGAAGCAGCACTTTCTCTAGCTCAGCAATGGCAATAGAAGGTGTAGTATCGCTCATTACTGTTCCCTAGTAACAGAGCGAATGACATTATATAAGGCGGCAAATAACCCGAGCAGCATCAGGCCCAGGGTAAACCAGGGCGTCTCGGTGCGATAGTGCTTATCAAGCCAGTAACCGGCCCAAGTGCTCAGGCCAATGGTTGCCATCATCTGAACCGCAATGCCGGAATAGCGGGCGAAGGCACGCATTCGGTCGGAATTGCCCTCGGAGTCGGGGCGCCGGGGGGGCGAAGGTGTGGGACTGGACATGAGGCGGGGGTAGCGGTGAGTGATGCAAAACTACGCGGCGCAGCGTTAGGAGTTGGCCCTGGACTGCTGACAATGATGGGTCCGGGCAGAAACCTGTACTTTTACCTACCATGCTACGTTGTGGGAAACACCCGGCGGCCGAACGATTCGGCGGGGCCGCTGTGTTTTCTGTTTGCACCTTTCGCCCTGAGCTCTTTGCTGCTTTGACGACGACAACTTTTTCGCTTCTACGCCTGCTTTCTGCTCCCACTGCTGCCTTCCTCCTGCTGGCGGCGGGCTTGGCTGGGTGTGCTTCCGAGCGTCCGTCCTTGATTGGGCACGCGTACGATAATGTGGTGGCGCGCGACAATGCGTATTTTCTGGCCCGTGAGAAAATGCTGGCTACGGAGGCAACCTTATATAAGGCCCGCGTTAACGACTACAACCGCGTTCTGCCGCTTTTCCCTACCCTGAACGATGCCACGGTAACTACGGTCACGGCCGACCTAGATGACATCATCAAGAAGGCCTCCCTACCCATCCAGCACCGCCCGGGCTCCGACTGGACCGATGACAGCTACCTGTTAGTGGGTAAGGCTCGCTACTACAAGCGCGAGTATGAGGACGCGGCCAAGACGTTCAGGTACATCAATACTACCAGCAAGGATAACAACGCTCGCCACGAGGCCCTGATTTGGCTGATGCGCACGTTCCTGGCCACGAAGGAGCTGGAAAATGCAGCGGCTGTATCAGATTTGCTGGACAAAGAACAAGGCACAGAGCGTAATGCACGGGAGCTGTTCCTGACGCGGGCCGAGTTTTTCCTGCTCACGGGCGAGCAGGCCCGAGCCATTGAGAACCTGGAAAAAGCTATTCCCTATATCGAGCCCAAAAATGAACAGTCGCGCACCCGCTACATTCTGGCCCAGCTGTACCAGGCCCAGGGTGAGGATAAAAAGGCGTACGCGCAGCTCAACCAGATTCTGAAGAAGAACCCGCCCTACGAGCTGGACTTTTTTAGCAAGCTCATGCTTGGCCAGGTGTCGGACCTGAACCAGACTGACCGGGCCCGGCTGGACAAGTACTTCGCCAAGCTGCTCAAGGACACAAAGAACAAGGAGTACCGCGACAAGATTTACTACGAAATGGGGCGGCTGGAATACCGTCAGCAGCGCTACCCTGAGGCGCTGGCCCTGTTGCAAAAAGCAGCCCGCACGCCTTCCACAAACCGAGTGCAAAAGTCGTACGTGTACTTGCTCAGCGGCCGGATTTACTACGAAAACCTACAGAAATACCGACTGGCTGCCGCCTACTACGACAGCACCGTGCAGGCTCTGCCCCGCGAGGCGCCAGAATACGCGGCCATTTCTGAGAGGGCAGCTATTCTGAAAGATTTTGCCCAGCAGCTCACCATTGTAGAAACGCAGGACAGCCTGCAAGCCTTGGCTCGGCTGGATTCTGCTACCCTGCGTACCCGCCTAACAGCTTATGCTCAGGCAGAAGTAGACGCTCAACGCAAGGCTGCGGAGCAGCTAGCGGCTCAGCAGGTCCGGCAGGAGCAGCGCTCTGGGCAGGCCCTGGGAGGTATTAGCGCGGGCCGAGACTTGCAGCCGGAAGTAAACACCGACGACTTTCTGGCGGCTAATATGGGCGTTAAGTGGTACTTCGATAACCCCACTGCCTTAGGTACGGCGCGCAACGACTTTATCCGGCGCTGGGGCGACCGGCCGCTGCAGGATAACTGGCGCACGGTTAGTCAGGCGAGCAGCTCGCCGGTCACGAACCGGGGCGGCAATGTGCCGGTCAGTATTGCCGGCAACGCCAGCACTACCGTAAACGGTGCCGGTGGGCTGGGCACAGCGGCTACCCCGGAGGCCGACCCAGCCGTGCAGTTGCGGAGCCTAGTGGACCGCTACCGCCAGAACATTCCTCTAACGGAGCCCCAGCGCAAACAGTCAGATGCTCTGACGGAGGAAGCCTTATACGCCTTGGGTAGCATTTATAACCAGCAGCTTCGGGAGCCAGTGCGCGCCGCCGAAACCTATGAAACGCTGCTGACTCGCTATCCGCAGGGCCCGCATACGCCCGAAACGCTTTACATTCTGTACCTGATTTATAAGCAGCAAAACAATTCGGGCAAGGCCGAAGGGTATGCGGAGCGTCTGCGCCAAGCTTATCCCAACTCTTCTTATGCCCGCTTAGTAGCCGACCCAGAATACCTGCGGCGCACTTCCGTAGCTAATGCTCAGGTAGCTGTTCTCGTTGATTCGGCTTTCAGCTTCTACAAAAACCAGGATTTCAAGAAGGCCGGCGCTGTGCTGGTCCGGGCGCGTAAGCAGTACCCCGAAAATGACCTGAATGACCGAATTGCCTTCCTCAATACCCTGCTGACTATCCGGACTCAACCGCCGCTTACAGCTAAAGCAGCCGTAGAGAAGTTTTACAAGGATTACCCCGAAAGTCCGTTGGCTCCGCAAGCTGCTACTCTGCTTAATACATACAAGCAGCAGGCCGAGGGGCAGATAACCGGCGCTCTGGCCTCTACTGACAAGCCGGTAGTATCTGTGTTCAAGCCGGGTGAGGTAGAAAACCGCATGCGGATTTACTATGGGGAAAATGAGTCGCCGGCCGCGCCAGTTACCCCGAACCCTGCTACCTCTTTACCCGCCCCCGCAGCTTCGCCAGCTCCTTCTGCGCCAATTACCACCTCTCAGCCAGAGCAGCCAGCCGCCGTTACACCTGCCTCCCCTACCACTACTCCCCCGTCGGAGGTTTCACCCCAGCCTGCCTCTTCCACTCCCCCACCGGTAGTAGATGAGGCCAAAGCTGCCCGAATGGCCGCCGCTCAGGCTCGTGCCCGCGGCAAGAAAGCTCCCGCTGCCTCAAAAACAGCTCCCCCCGCAACTACTTCTGTAACTACCCCACCTGCCCCTGTGGCCGGAAACACTTCTGTTTCTGCGCCTACCCTACCCAGCACCGCTGCTACTACGGTAACGCCTCCGGTTACGAGCACTCCCGCTCCTACGGCTCCGGTAGGTACGCCCTATAAGGCCACCCCGGCAGCAGCGCACGTAGTCGTGCTGGTGCTAGCCAAGGATGCCCCGGCACTGCAAGGCTTATCCGAACAACTCAGTGCTTACAACAACCGGTACTTCAAGGCCAATAATCTGCTGGTGCGGCAGCAACCGTTGGGAGCTGGGCAGGAGGTAGTGCTTATCGAATCATTGCCCGGCGTGAAAGTGGCGCAGAGCTACGCCTTGAAACTGCGCGGCCCTCAGTCGCCGCTGAGTAAGCTGCGGGGAACGGGTTACCAAACCCTCCTGATTAGTATTGATAACTTGCCGCTCCTGCTGCAAAGCCAGAACCCTGAGGAATACCAGCGCTTCTACCAGCAGAACTACTCTAAATAATTGCCAGTGGCCCCGGTTCAAAGGCTGTCTTATAGCCTCCTATAACCGGATTTTCTTGGCCCCTGGCACGTAGCACCTTTTTTTGCAATGGCTCAATCTGCCACGAAAACCAAGTCCTCCTTTCGTAAAACCAACCAGCCGGGGCGCTATACCGGGTGGGCCCGCCTGCTATGGATTATTTTCGGCGCGGGTGTTTTAGGCACTGTGCTGTACGTACTGGCCGTTAGCGTAAACTTTCTGAACCTGTTTGGGCGAATGCCCAATCTGAAAACGCTGGAAAACCCGCGTAGTGAGCTGGCCTCGGAAATCTACTCCGCCGACGGGGTGCTGATGGGCAAGTACTTCCGGGAAAACCGCACGCCGGCGGAGTATGAGGACCTTCCCCAGCACCTGGTAGACGCCTTAATTGCCACTGAGGACGCCCGCTTCGAGGAGCATTCCGGTATCGACCCTAAAGCTACCGGCCGGGTAGTAGCGGGCCTACTCACGGGCGGCAGCGGCGGCGGCGGTTCTACCCTAACCCAGCAGCTGGCCAAAGTGCTGTTCCGGACCCGGGAGGACCTGAATGACGGCAAGCTCAACGACGTTCCTGGCGTTCGGATGCTTATCACCAAGACCAAGGAATGGATTTTGGCCGTTCGGTTGGAACGCAGTTACACTAAGCGGGAAATCCTGCGCATGTACCTGAATACCAATGACTACGGCTCTAATGCCTTTGGTATTAATACGGCCGCTAAAACCTTCTTCAGCAAAACGCCTAAGCAGCTCACCCGCTCGGAGGCTGCTACCCTGGTAGGCGTGCTCAATGCTCCTTCCCGTTTTAGCCCCAAGTACAACCCCGCCCGCTCCAAAGCGCGGCGCAACTGGGTGCTCCGCCAGATGCAGAAGTACGGCTACGCGGACGCCCAAACCCTGCAGGCTGACACGCTGAAACCCATTGTTCTACGTTACAACGTTGAAAACCAGAACGAAGGCATTGCGCCTTATTTCCGGGTAGAGGTGAGCAAGATGCTGCGGCAGTGGGCCAAGGAAACCGACCATGACCTGTACTCCGACGGCCTGAAGATTTACACGACCATTGACTCGCGGATGCAGAAATACGCCGAATCGGCGGTGGCCGAGCACATGAAGCTGCAGCAGAAATGGTTTGACGCCCATTGGAAGGGCCAGCAGCCCTGGCGCGACGAGAACGGGCGCATTATCCCGAACTTTCTTTCTACCTCCATTCAGCGGACGGAACGCTACAAGTCGCTTACTAACCGCTTTGAGGGCAACCGAGACTCCATCAAGTACCACCTTAATAAGAAGTACCGGATGAAGGTATTTACATGGAACGGTGGGGAAAAGGAGGTGCTCATGTCGCCGATGGATTCGCTGGCCTACTACAAGCGGCTTCTGCATTCTGGGTTCATGGCCATGAACCCACTGAACGGCCAAGTACGGGCCTGGGTGGGCGGCATCAACTTCAAGTACATCAAGTACGACCACGTCAAGCAAGGCAAACGCCAGCCGGGCTCCACGTTCAAGCCCTTTGTGTACGTAGCCGCCATCGACCAAGGCTACTCCCCTTGCTACCAGCGCCCCGACGTAGCAACTACCTTTCCGGCGGAACGTGGCCGGGCTGCCTACACGCCCAAGAACTTTGAAGGCGGTTATTCGGGGCGCGTTTTCACGTTGCGCCAAGCCCTGGCCCGGTCCATGAACTCCATTACGGCCTGGCTGGTGCAGAAGCTAGGCCCCGAAACCGTAGTTAGCTACGCCAAGCGGTTGGGCATTACCTCCCCCATTGAAGCGGTACCGGCCGTAGGCTTTGGCTCCTCCGATGTCAGCATTTATGAGTTATCAGGCGCTTACAGCACTTTTGTTAACAAGGGCATCTGGACGGCTCCCATGATGGTTACGCGCATTGAGGACAAGAACGGTAACGTACTGCGCGAATTCACCAGCCAAACCCGGGAAGCCTTAAGCGAAGAAACCGCCTACCTGATGACGCACATGCTACGCGGGGCCACGGAAGAGCAGGGCGGTACTAGCATCATTCTGAAGGGCGGCTTCAAATTCCCCTACGAAATAGGTGCCAAGACGGGCACCACCTCCAACTACTCCGATGCCTGGTTTATGGGCCTCACACCCGACCTGGTGTGCGGTACCTGGGTAGGTGGAGAGGACCGTAGTATCCACTTCCGCACCGGGGCCTACGGGCAGGGCTCCCGCTTGGCGCTGCCCATTTATGGATTGTTTATGCGCAAAGTGTACGCCGATAAAAGCATTGGCATTAACACCGGTCCTTTCCCGAAGCCGACTCAGCCCCTGAGTATCGAAATTGACTGCTCCCGCTACTATAACGGAGCCGGCGCCCGAGACACAATTCCGTATGAGCAGAAGCTAAATCAAGTAGAGCTGGACGACCTCAACGAGGAAGATATTTAACCACCTCGTTGAGCCCAGCATATTTTCCAGAGCGTGGCCGGGACTTCCCGGCCACGTTTTTTGTTAGAACCAGTGCCTCTTACACTCGTGGGCTGAACCTTGGCCGCCACGCTTTGCGTACCTAACTTCCTACCACCCTCGCTCTTTTAGCGTTTTTTCTGCCCCTTATGGCTGCTAACGCCCAGTTACAGGAACAAATCCGTCAGCTTCCCCACCGGCCCGGTGTCTATAAATACTTCGGCGACGAGGATACAATTATTTACGTGGGCAAGGCAGTCGACCTGCGCAAACGCGTCAGTAGTTATTTCACCAAACAGGACCATAATAAGAAGACCCAGCAGCTGGTAAAGAACATCCGTCGGATCGAATTCACCATTGTTGACTCGGAATCGGATGCTTTCTTGTTGGAAAACAACCTGATTAAGCAGCACCAGCCCAAGTACAACATCCTGCTGAAGGACGGGAAAACCTACCCCTATTTACTGCTGACCAATGAGCGTTTCCCACGCCTAATTCCAACCCGCAACAAGCGCCCCGGTGACGGCCGGTACTACGGCCCTTACGCCAATGTAACCGGCATGAACCTGCTGCTAGAACTTATCCGGGCACTGTATCCGCTTCGCACCTGCACTTATAACCTCTCGTCTCAGAACGTGGAAGCTGGCAAGTTTAAGGTGTGCCTGGAGTATCACTTGGGCAACTGCAAAGGCCCCTGCGAGGGTCTTCAGGATGAGGAAACTTACACTCAGCACATCCAGCAGATTCGGCAGATTCTCAATGGCGACCTGCGTTTGCCCAAGCAGTACTTCCGCGAGAAGATGATGCAGTCAGCCCAGGAGCAGCAATACGAGTTGGCTCATCAACTTAAGCAGAAGCTGGACAAGCTGGACGAGTTTCAGGCCAAGAGTACCATCGTCAATGCCAACCTTACCAACATTGACGTGTTCAGCATTGCATCCAACGAGAAGTCAGCCTTCATCAACTACCTCAAGGTGATGAATGGTAGTATCATCCTCACCCAATCGGTGGAGGTGCAGAAAAAGCTCGACGAACCCGACGATGAAATTCTGGCTCCCATGATTATGCAGATGCGGGAGGAGTTCGAAAGTCAATCCAAGGAAATTCTGACCAACGTGGCGGTGCCCGACCTGCCGCTGCCTGGAGTTATCATTACCCAACCGCAAATCGGCGATAAACGAAAGCTGCTGGAGCTAAGCATCAAAAATGTACTCTATCTGCGCAAGGAGAAGGAGAGCATGAATGACCGCAGCAAGGACCTCAATGAGGTGCGGATTATGGAAACCATGAAGAAGGATTTGCGCCTCACCGAGCTACCCAAGCACATTGAGTGCTTTGATAACTCTAACTTCCAGGGCGATAACCCAGTGGCCGCTATGGTGTGTTTCCGTAATGCTAAAGCTAGCAAGAAAGACTACCGCCATTTCCACATCAAGACCGTGGTAGGTCCCAACGACTTCGACTCCATGTACGAAATCGTGACCCGTCGCTACCGTCGCTTGCTCGATGAAGGGGCCAGCCTACCCCAACTCGTCATCGTGGATGGCGGTAAGGGCCAGTTGGGCATGGGGGTTAAAGCGCTAAAGGACCTTGGCCTCTGGGGACAGATACCCATCATCGGCATTGCGAAGCGCCTGGAGGAAATCTACGTTCCAAATGATCCACTGCCGCTATACATCGACAAAAAGAGCGAAACCTTACGCCTCATTCAGCGCATGCGTGACGAAGCGCACCGCTTCGGCATCACGTTCCACCGCTCCCGCCGCGACGCTGCTACTCTCAAAACCGAGCTAACGGATGTCAAAGGGTTAGGACCCATTACGGCTGATAAACTTCTAACCAAGTTTAAGTCGGTTAAGAAGATAAAGGAGCTAACTGAAAATGAACTCATAACAGAGGTAGGCAAAGCCAAGGCGCGCATCTTACTTGAATACTTTAGCCAGCAAGATGCTGTGGCCACTAATGAACCAAGCGAATAAGTAGTATATACAATCAGGTATATAAACAAAGAGCCCCTGCTAAATAGCAGGGGCTCTTTGTTTATTCTAATTCTGTGTACCTCAAGTAATCCAGTTAATCCGTGATTTTAGAAGCTCCACAGGTTGTACTCGTACTCAATCAAATCGGCCGCAGCCTGCTGAGAAGCGAGAATACCTTGCTGCTGACCACCATAGATTTCATCTAGGCGAGCATCATTGGGGTTCGACACCTTCACGATGTACGAGTTGAACAGCCACAGTTCGAAAGCATCCGCAAGGTTCTTGTGCTGAGCGTCGTTCTGAGGGTTAAACCAAATAGCCTTATCTGGGTTAGCTCGGAACACTCGTACTAGGTCGCTGTACTTGAACGTGCCAATAGGCTTCTCAATACCAGACGTGTTAGAACCTAGTGTGGAAGGTACCAACAGCGTAATGGCTTTGATATCATGATACATCCGCGACCGTTTCTTGTCGAAGATCATATCCTCTTTCATCTCCATCTGGTAGATGTCCTTAGGGCGATACTCGTAGCTCGGTGGCGCGGCCGGAGCAGCCTTAGCTGTTGATTTGCCTTTGCCTTTTTTCGCTGGAGCGCCCCAATCGTCACCTCCACCCAGGTCACTGTCAGAGAAGCCAGCGGCCTTTTCCTCATCACTCAAACCAGCACTGGCTTCCACAAACGACATGTTTGAGGTTACCTCAGCACCAGAGAGGGTTGTGGTTAGAGAATCATTCCGATACGCCTGTAGCTCACCGCGCTTCACTGCGTCCAGGATTACACGGCTGATTTCCTTGCCTTCCGAGAACATAGGTTTGTTCTGCTTCTCGCGCAGGTCAATCGCACGCGTAATGGTCTTGCGGAACAAAATGTCCGAGGCCGGAATGGGGCGATACGAGCCATTGCTGCTCGCGGTGGTAGCTTGTTCCTGAGCCGAGGCTGCCACCGACAGCGTCAGGCCGGCCGACAGAGCGGCGAAGGAGAGGAATTTGTTCATACCGTGATAATCAAAAAAGCGCAGTACTTGGTTCAGGTAAGAACGCTTAAATCAGCGGAATATTGAAGGTCTTCGAAACGTTTACCGTTTCCGTGTTGCCCTGGAAGTTCATACGCTGTACCTCTTTCACTTCGATGTACAAACGGTCACCTTCACGAGCGGTATTCACTACGTCGTTCAAGTTGGCTTCAGGCCCGTTGATAGAACGGGTAGGCATAGCCGGACGCTTACCCCGTACCAGCGTGATTTCGTAACGAGTAACGCGGTAACGAGCATCCTCGGGCAGGAAAGTAGCGAAGCCAGCATCAGCAATAGCGCGCAGCTGCATGTTGCGTACTGCCGTAATTGGAGTGCCCTGCTTTTCATTAGCCTCACGACCACCTACTACGCACTTGATGTCAGGCTTAGGAATGGGACGAACTTGGAAGGTCTGCGAGCCAATGGGGTTACCACCGCTGCTTACGCTCAAAGTCACCTCCCGTGAGTTCGGAATCAGGGTTACCTCGCCTTTAGCCGAACCTTTGATAGTAGAAGCACCCGAAGCCGAGAAGCTAGGATCGTACTGAGCACCCAAGGCGGGAACCTGTACGCTTAGCTTGTTACCACACTTGAAGTACAGCGCCTGCACCGATGCCGACTGAATCTGCATTACGGGTTTGGTTACCGTGTACTCCACCTTCTTAGTAAAGGTGGTGTCGCGGCCGTTCTGCTTGAAGCGAATCGTACCAGTCCAAGAAGCTTTGGCATTACCAGAGGCATCAAAGCCACCAGGACGAGCCGTGAATTCCACGATGCCATGACCATTCGGATCAACACGCAGGGGCGAACCGTTTAGCGTCATGGTAGGACGCAAGTCCGAAGCCGATGCAGTCAGGAAAAGTTCTGCTTTGTATTTGGTACCAGCTGCTACCGTGTTCGACTCAGCGCTAGCAAAAGCACCAATTTTGTCGAATACGATGGTAGTAGCGCCAACCTGTGCCGCCAGCTTGTTCAGGGCGTCAGCCTCGTACTTCAATACCTCCGTTTCTTTCTGTGACAGTACTGCCAAAGCAGCTACCACCGGTGTATTCTCGAAGTTCAACTGAGCAAAGTCCTTGGATTTCTGATCAGCGGTTACACTTTCATCATCTTTCGGCTCCAGAGCCAGGGCCGGGGCGGTAAAGCCGGGCACCATCTTCTGCAGGTCAGAAGCATAAGCATTCAGCTCATCCTTCATCTTGTAGCCCAGGCCATTACGGCTACCAGCCCCACCGAGCATTACGTTGGCTACCTTGTCGGCAGCTTCCATATTCTTGTACTCGTTCTTGCTTTTGTTTTCCGTGGCGTCCAGCAATTTGGTGCGGATGTCACGGAGGTAGGCGACCATCTTAGCCGTCCGCTCCCGTACACTTTCGCTTTGCTTTAAAATAGCAAGGTCTTTGGCTTGGTTACGGTTACGAGCTACAATTTCCTCAATGCCTTTCACGGCACCTTGGTTGGTTTTAGCAGTCTTATCGTTTACCCCGATCAGGCTGTCATCTAGAAATTTGAACTTCAGCAGAATAGCTGAATTCACTTGTAGGGCGAGAAGTGCAGTCAGTACCAAGTACATCATGCCAATCATCTTCTGCCGTGGAGTTTCTTTTCCTCCCGCCATCGTATCTCTCTGTGTCTATAACTGCTGAGTAGAAAGAAGAGCGCCCAAGGTTTGCTCGGGCACCATCATTACAATCTTGGCAAATTAGTTAGTAGCGCGCATGGCGTTCAACATATTGCCGTACACGCGGTTGAGCGAGCTCAGGTTCGAAGTCAGGCTGGTTACTTCCTGCTTGAACTGATCGGTTTCTTTGCCGGCCTCCGTCAAGTTTTCCATGGCCTGGGTCAGGGTGCCATAGAACTTGTTCATAGACTTCAAGTGCGTATTGGCGTCCTGAAGTTCCATTTCGTACACAGCATTCAGAGCACCCAGATTCTTGGTTACATTCTGAACTTGTACGTGATACTCGCGGGCGTCATTGGTAGCATCGGCCATAGCCGTCATAGCCTGGGCCGTGTGCGCGTATGACTCGTTGATACGCTCGAGCGACTGGGCAGCGGAACGAACTTTCGAAGTGTATTCCTCGGTAGCGTTAGTAGCATCACCCAGGGTAGAAAGCTGCTGCGTAGTGGTGCTGAGGCGGTTCAACCCCTGGCCCAGTGAAGCAATAGCCTCGGGAGTTACGTTGGCATCCTTCAGCATATCGTCCAGCTTGCGGGTCAAGCCCGTGCCACCATTGTCAATAGCGTTAGTGCGGAAGCTAGGGTTGCCAGTGGAAGGGTCATACCCCTCGCTCAGTTCTGGGTAAACCAACGACCAGTCTACTTCTTTGGGATTGGGCTGAAAGGCACTTAGGAAGAAGATCAGAGCTTCTGTTCCCAAACCAACGATGAGCATTTCGTCAGCACCCTTCAAGTGAAGAATTTTAAATAGAGCCCCGATAATTACGACTGCAGCCCCGATGCCGTAAATTTTCGGCATCACCACATCGTAGAAAAAGTTACCGCCCTTTGCTGCCATGTTGTAAAAGATTGAAAAAAGGTAGTTGGAGTGATTGTGAAAAGTCGAAACGCAAGTCAGAGAAAAGCCGCAGCCGGCAGAACGGGTAAGGAAACCGCTTAGTTTAAGGCTCCGTTGGAACCCATACCAATCTGAATCATCGCCGTGCGGAAACCGATATAAGAGCGGGCGGAGTCCTGATACTCAAAGTTGCGGGTACCCGTCTCAAGGAAGTAGGCAATGTCCTTCCAAGAACCGCCGCGTACTACTTTGCGCGGTTCGTTGTCGTCCGGGTTAGTTGGGTTCATATCCCATACTACAGGCACGGAAGCCTCCATATAGGCGTCATCACACCACTCCGATACGTTGCCTGACATATCGTACAGGCCGAAATCGTTCGGGAAGAAAGCGCCAACTGGCGAAGTATAGGCATAACCGTCAGAGGCGTAGTCACCGCGGCCTGGCTTGAAGTTGGCCAGCATGCAGCCTTTCGAGTTACGCAGGTAGGGGCCGCCCCAAGGGTAAGTAGCTAGGTCACGGCCACCGCGGGCAGCGTACTCCCATTCTGCTTCAGAAGGCAAACGAAAGTTCGGCGTGGGAGCCAAGCCAGCCTCGGCGTTGGCGGCGTTCTTATTTTTGGTGCGCCAGTTGCAGAAATACTTAGCGGCAAACCAGTCTACACCTACTACCGGGTAATCATCGAAGGCAGGGTGGGTGTAATAGTACTCCATGAGCGGGTCACCCATGTGATACGTGAAGTCACGCACCCACACGGTAGTATCCGGGTAAAGCTCCGTCATCACGTACTCCTCGCCGAGTACATCGATAGAGTCTTGCCGGATGGCATTCATAAACTGACGGTATTCATTATTGGTAATCTCCGTCTCATCCATGTAGAAGCCGGCGATGGTCACCTGCTTGTTCATGTTCACCATGGAAGCCGAGATATCCTGGTCCGTCTGGCCCATATGGAAGGTGCCGCCGGGGCAAGGCACCATACCGAAGGGAACTTCCTGCGGGTTAAACTCCGGACGGTCCTCCGCCCCGACTAGGTCGCCTTGCGGTCCAGTACCGAAACCACAGCCCCCCAGGATAAGCGTCGAAAGCGCGACGAGAGGCAATAAGAGAAACTTGTTCATGTGAGAAAGAAAAAGACTGTCTAGGCGGCGATACCCAAAGATTACAATTTTCCGAGCTGGCAAATCTAGCAAAACATCCGGTCGTAAACAAGCCAATCGGCCAACACTAACAGTTTGTCTACGAATCACTTTCACGACCAGCTTAACGAAGAAGGCTAGCAATTTATTGAATGCCCCCTGGAGATACAATGGGCAAACCATTGTAAAAGGGCTATTTTCTATTTAAAAGCCCTAAACTTAGAAGCTGTACCGTGGAGTATGGATTGCCGGCTTAATTTTTAAACCGGGTTTCGGCAGTCGGTATCCCAACATTATTTCAAATGAGCTAGATGCTTTCGCATCTTCGCCAAATGCAATTATGTCATAAGCTAGTCCCAACCGCAATGCATTATCCTTAGCAAAGCTAATCCCTCCCAAAGCGGTAAACGCGTCCCCAGATCGGTATCCTAGTCCTCCCCAGTACCGATCGTCGAAAGTAGCCCTTGCGCCAAGCTCATATGAGTTATTACGCAAGGAAAACTTATCCTCATCCCCAAATTCGCCCGGCAATACCATCTTCACAAGAACAGTAGGTGTTAGGACAACGGATGAAGTCAGGTCAATATTGTAACCTGCTGTTAGATAGGCATGATTCTCATTCAAATATCGGGCCGAACGCCCGCTAGTAGCAACCTGGCTATTGAATTTATACTCCGAGCGTAGCAGATTATTAACGCTTAAGCCTGCGTACAGCCTGGGCGCCTCGTACCATAAACCAGCTCCTACATCAATTTTCCCATCTGAACCTTCTAACGGCACATGGATGTCGTTTTCGTCGTTGGCTCTGAATTTACCTTGGTAGATATTATTAAATACACCCTGGATACCCAAGCCTAACCGGCCTTCGCCAATGGTAAGATGCCGAGAGTAGGACAGTTGCACATTTGTTGTGTTGAGCTGTGCTATTCTATCTCGATAGATACCAATGCCTATGCCACTAGCCAAGATAGGTAGGGGCAACGATGCTGTAATAGAAGCAGTGGTAGGCGAGCCGCCCTCATCGAAGGTGCCGTTGTAGCCGATGTATTGCGAGCGGCCAAGAGCAGTAATTTCACCGTAGCCTTTTACCCCAGCGTATGCAGGGTTGAGGTACATGCCGTTAAACCCATAGTGGCTGAACTGAGGCTGCTGCTGAGCTACAGCTTTACCCATGAACAGAACTGCACAAAGGCAGAGTATACTTCTCTTCATATCAATAAACGACAAGCCAGGAACAGATGAAAAACGGCAGG
Organism: Hymenobacter sublimis; assembly: GCF_023101345.1. Classification (NCBI taxonomy): domain Bacteria; kingdom Pseudomonadati; phylum Bacteroidota; class Cytophagia; order Cytophagales; family Hymenobacteraceae; genus Hymenobacter; species Hymenobacter sublimis. The sequence goes on along the minus strand of NZ_CP095848.1, from coordinate 48,333 downwards.
CAGGACGTCTTCAAATGTAACGAAAAAACTGCCTAGAACATTTCACGGCGTATACGCAAGAGGAGCAGTAGTGGCTGCTCCTCTTACCCTATTACTCAGATACTTTACTTGTTGCTCTTTTTCTCTTTCATGGCATCTGCCCCGTGGTGCAGACGGATGTAAGCCTCAATGGCCCCCGTCATGGATGGAGCATTCGGCTGAGGAGCCTCAATATCTAATTCTAAACCTGCTTCGAGCACAGCTTTGGCGGTAGTGGGGCCAAAAGCAGCAATGCGCGTTCCATCCTGCTCGAAATCAGGGAAATTGATAAACAACGAGCTGATGCCGGACGGGCTGAAGAATGCAATGCAATCGTACTTCACATCGGATAAATCCGACAAGTCGCTGGCTACAGTGCGATAGATAACTGCTTCCGTAAACTTGAAGTTGTTTGCCCGCATAAACTCCGGAATATCATCCTTCCGAATATCGGAGCAGGGGTACAGAAACTGCTCGCCTTTATGCTTCTTGATAACATCAAACAGATCAGCAGCTGTCCGCTGGCCCACGAAAAGCTTGCGCTTACGCAGCACAATGTATTTCTGTAGGTAATTAGCCGTTTGCTCCGAGATGCAGAAGTACTTCATTTCTGCAGGCATCTCAATTTTGGCCTCCTGGCAAATGCGGAAGAAATGGTCAACGGCGTTGCGGCTCGTAAAAATAATGGCCGTGTGTTCCTGAATGTTGACTTTCTCTTTGCGGAAATCCTTATAGGAAACCGGCTGAACCTCAATAAACTCCCGAAAGTCTACCTTGATGCCGTACTTCTCGGCAATGGCAAAGTAGGGGGAAACGTCGCTAGAGGGCTTTGGCTGGGTGACAAGAATGCTGGAGATACGCTTGGCATGACGGCCCGTCCCCGGTTTGTCTTTGCTCTCGGCCATAAGGTAGAAAAAAGGGTAAATCTAAGGCAATAAGGAGAGGGTGCGGGCAGAACCGGTGCAGGCCGGTACAAGGTGTGTCAGTAGGTAAAAACGATCAGCTTGAGCAGAACGATCAAAGGAATCACTTCTGTGGCGCAAAGGTACGAAAACAAATGTAGATTTAGTAAGGATGTCTTATGATGCAAGGTGCGCCCAACTCGAAGCACAGTACCAATCAACAGCAAGGAAACCACCCCGTTGGAAACCCACAGTACCGTCTCGGGTAGGCGCTGATTGAGACCCAAATATAGGAGCATAACGGCGGGCAGGAACAGCCCCATAAACAGGATGGTGCGGATAAACTCGCGGTACTGGATGGTTAGCAAGTCTGCTACATCGAAAATGTAGCCCATCAGCTCCAAAAATAGGTATTTACCAAGTACAAACCCCGCTACCAAGGCCGTGTACAACAATACCCGCACAACAATTGCCGATTCCGCCACATCAAATAGGCGACGCAGAATAACGATGCTTTGGATGTTGGTGTGAATGGCAACGAGTAGCAAAGCAAAGGAAAGCGCGAAGAGCAGCACTAACACTAGGTTCAGCCAGGTTAGCGTGGGCTTGATTAGAAAATCCTGCTCAGCGGAGCCTTTGCCCCATAAGCCCTCTAGCTGATAGATGCGGGTGAAACCTGGCTGGTAGGTAGCCCGCAAGCCACCATAACACAGGCCAATCAGCAGCAGAAAGCCAACGAATACATTCTGGCCTTGATGCCCGCGCGGACGGGGTTGGGCGTCGAGGGGAAGGGCGGCGGATTTGCCCGCCTGCGTAGGCTTAGCAGGCACGGCGTTTATAAAGGAAGCCAGGTTGGGCGAGGCATCGGGCTGCCACACGCACAGCAGATGAGGGCCTGGCACGCTACCCGGGGGTAGCAAACGGGCTAGGTCCAGGGTATAGGTGGCTGGCGTCTGGGCGGTGAATACGAGCCGGTTATCAATGAATAAGCTCAGCCTTTCCCGGGCCGTAAAGCTGATGGGCAAAGACTTGGCAGGCCGAATTGACAACCACTGATAGTAGGCGTGAGCCGGCGGATGGTAGTCGGATAAGTAAAGGACCAGGCGGTTACGTGCTTCGTCGTGAATCAGCCAATCTTGGGTTAGGCCCGCGCGCGGAGCCGGCGGCAACGGCCGGTATTCGGCGGCCCGAAGCAATAGCGGAAACAGGCTCAGACCAGTTAGCCAGAGCAAGGCCCAAAACCGACGAAGGCTGCTGCTACGCACTGGTATATGGCGTACTAATTTGAGGCTACCCGCTGCCGCTCTGCCCGGCTGTGATACACTCCCAGGAATACGCTCAGCACCAAGGAGAAAGCAACTAGCGCGCAGATTAACAAGGTGTTACCCAGGTAGGCAAAGTTAATAACGAACAGAATCACTACCACATTCAGCAGGCCCAGCAGCACCACCGTGCTGATTTGCTGAAAACCCATGGCTAGAATGCGGTGATGCACGTGATTCTTATCAGGGGAAAAGGGCGACCTGCCGGCCATCATCCGAACAATGAATACCCGTAGGGTGTCAAACAGGGGCACGAACAGAATGCCGGCCGCTACGGATGGTGCCGAAGAAGCAAAGGGCTGGCCTACCTTCAGGCCCATCTCGATGAATTGAATGGTCAGGATGGATACAATAAAGCCGCAGACCAGGGAGCCGGTATCACCCATGAAAATTGTGGCTTTGTGGAAGTTGTAGCGCAGAAAGCCCAGCATCCCTCCTACTACACAAACGGATACGAATACGTAGTTACCAAACTGCTCGCCCCCGTACTGGTAAAAGTAATAGCCGAATGTGCTAACGATAATCAGGACGATGGATCCTGCCAAGCCATCCAAGCCATCAATTAGGTTAATAGCGTTGGTTATTCCGACGATGGCAAAGAAGGTAAAGGCGTAGCTAATGCCCACTGGCAGTTCTTGAATGCCCAAAATGCCTTGAAAGCTGGTGATGCGCACATCCGCCATTATCATGACGATGCCGGTAGCCAGGAGCTGACCCACAAACTTCTTGGAAACCGAAATACTTACTAGGTCATCTTTCAGACCCACAAAAAACAGCACGATGCAGCCTGCTAGCAGTTGCTGTACGCCGTTGTTGAGGGGAGCGAAAATGGTAAGGGCCGACATAAAGCCAGCGAATACAGCTACTCCGCCCAAACGCGGAGTAAGCGACTCATGCACGGTCCGCACATTGGGCGTGTCGAGCATGTTTTTCAGGTGGGCAATGTATATAATGGACGGAACGGCGAACAATGCCACCAGAAACGCCCATAGGGAGGACAGACCCAACTGAATTCCGAGTGCATTCATTGCGGTTCGGCGCTTACGGTAAGATGTATCCCAGGATGGGATAGGTAATTGAGAGGCAAAGATACGGCTAACTATGCAGTACGCCCGGCCGCTCCAGCAAAGCAATGTGCGTTAAGTTGTCAGAAACGATGGAGTCGGGAACGAAGATGAATTTTTTATCAAAAATCTTCGAGTCAACATAGTAGCTCACCCAGTACTGATTGTTCAGGTGGAATAAAGCTGGGTCAATGGGCTCGATTAGCACAGCAGACCGCGGCTCCACTTCCAACATAACGTGCCGCAGGGTTGAGGTACGGATTGGTTCTCCTTCCGGGTCAACCCCATAGCCCTTAGAGCTTACAATGACATTCTGCAAGGCGAAGTCGTTGTGATTCAACAGGTACACCTGCCAGCCCAACTGGTTTTCTGAGGCTTCTGTCGCGTTGTCATCGGGCACTACGGTGATGGACACTCCTTCAACGGGGTCGAAAACGATGTCTTTTTTCATGGATTAACTGTTCTCGTACATCTCGGCACCTAGCAACTGGCTCAGGTGCGGAAGCAACCGGTCCTGCACTTCTGCTAGGGGTACGGGCCGTCCTAGTTCTTGCTCCAAGGAAGTCACAGCCTTATCAGTGATGCCACAGGGCACGATGTGACCGAAGTAGGCCAAGTTGGTATTGACATTGAGGGCAAAGCCGTGCATGGTCACCCAGCGGCTGCACTTCACGCCCAGCGCGCATATTTTCCGCGGGTTAGCAGCCCCCTCCTCAAAATCAATCCAGACGCCCGTCAGGCCAGCAATCCGACCAGCTCGTACGCCATACTCGGCCAGAGTAAGAATGATGGCTTCTTCTAGCACGCGCAGGTAGCGGTGAATGTCAGGGAAGAAGTTGTCGAGGTCGAGGATGGGGTAGCCAACTAACTGCCCGGGACCGTGATACGTAATGTCGCCGCCGCGGTTGATGCGGTGGAATGTGGCCGCGTGAGCCGTTAGGCCAACTTCATCTAGGAGCAGGTGCTCGGGTTTACCGCTTTTTCCCAGCGTGTACACGTGGGGATGCTCGCAAAGCAGTAAGTAATTAGGAGTTGGCTCAGGCAAGGCACCAGTTTCGGCAGCTTGGCGGTTGCGAGTTTTCACCGCTAAGGTATCGGCCAGCAGTTGCTCCTGCAGGTCCCAAGTCGGCTGGTATTCACCTACTCCCAAACGCCGTACTTCCACCCGGCGGTTTTGTCCGGTGGCAGCTACATTAACAGCACCGACTGGGGTAGAAGAAGTGCCCGTAGAATCCGAACTAGCGCAGGCGGAGTACATGGTCATGTGGCAAAGCGAAAGGAAAGGGGCCCGAAAGGAAGTAGCCAACAGCTACGGTTTCTTGGCTGTTTTCTCCTTGCTTTTCAAGCCTGGCAAGCTCCTCATTAGCGGGTTACATCCGCGCCTGAAGAACTCACCTTCTCCGTGTAGAAACAGTCAAAGGTACTAGATTTAGTCCCAAACCAGTGTATCTGGCTGCTGTTCTCCTTGGCTTACCCGGCTTTTGTCATGCGTATACCCTCCCACCAACTTGGGCATGATGGTGAAGAAATTGGCCTGCGCTACTTGTTGGCGCAAGGATACGAACTGGTATACCGCAACTACCGCTACCGCCGGGCGGAGGTAGACCTAATTGTGCGGCAAGGCACTCAGCTACTAGTGTTCGTGGAAGTTAAAACGCGTTCCTCTGCGCTGTATGGCCACCCCGAAGAATTCGTCACGGAGCGCAAGCGTCAGTTGTTGCGCCTGGCTGCCGAGCAGGTACAGGAACAGCTACAGTGGCGCGGCGACATTCGCTTTGACATCTTGGCCCTGCAACCCACCCACGAGGGGCTACGTGTGGAGCACTTTCGGGATGCTTTTTATTAAGCTGCCATTTTCACGACCCAAACGCGCGGCACTACTTTAGTTTTTAGCGCCCGGACGAGACGTGTCGGGCTTGTCCCGGTTATCGAACTTGTCCTTCTCGAAAATAGCCACACCGTTGCGGTTGTACTCTTTGACCAGTACGGGCTCCGTCACTTCGGGCTCGTAGCCAGACTCGCCGTATTCATACTCGTACCGCAGGCGGTTGCGGGTGTTCCGAAAACCCCAGTAGCGGTTCCAGGTTCCAATGCGCTTGCCATTCTCAAACTGTCCTACCCACTCCAGTTGGCCGTTTTCGTTGTAGCGCACGTAGTCGCCTTCCAGCTTGCCGTTCACGTACGGAATAACCTCCTTTACCTGCTTCTGGCCCGCATCGTAGTACGTGACGTTGGCGTCTCGCGGGAAGCCCATTTCATAATGGGTTTTGCTGATTAGAATATTGTCGCGGGTGAATTTCTCCCAGCGTAAGTGGCGGGTGCCTACGGCGTAAAAACCGGTTTCAACCACTTTTCCTCCCTGCATTTTCTTGTAGGGCCCGTGCAGCACTTTCAGCTGGCTGCCATCAACCTCGCCGGGCGGCGCTTTAAAAATACGGCGCTTCTTGGGGTCAAATACGTAACGGGCGGGGGCGTACACGTTGGGTTGCTGGAAAGCACGCAGGTAGTAGAAAATTTCAACCGCCTGGTTTTTACCCTTGGGTCCAGATTTCACATAACCCTTCTTGATTTGCTCCCCCAGGAAGATGTTCTTTTTCTTGCGGGGCTTGCGCTGGGCGGCTTTTTCCTTCTCCTTAGCTGCCCGCTCCTGCTCCTTGGTCATGGTTACGCGCTGAGCTTCCAACGACGGGGCGTTGGTCGTGTCACGGGCCTTGGTCAGCGTGTCCGCAAGGGTAAGCCCCCCGGCTGCTTCCGGGCGGCTATTAAACGATACCGTTTTTTTGGAGCAGGCTCCTACGGCTAGTACCAGTAGAAGCAATAGAGCATACGGACGTAACAGACGCATTAAAGTAGAAGGCAGGATTCGCAGCATCGAACGTAAAGATATAGGGATTTGGTGCCCAGTTGCGACGCCCTGCATACTCGAACCCATAGGCAAGTGCACCTAAGTAACGGGCGCCTTCCTTACAAGGACAAAACCCCAGCAACCTAGGCCACCGGGGTTTTGTACCAACATAGACTTTAAAGACTTTCTAAGACTACTCCGCGGCTAGCAAATCGGCGCTACGCTTCACAAAGGCAGTTAGCGCCTCGCCTTTCAGTAGGCCTTGGGCTAGCAAAGCCAAGTCGAATGCCTGACGGGCCAGCGTAGAGCCTGCCTCACCTTCGGCCTGCAGTACACGCTGGGCTACGGGGTGGTTGGCATTCACGCTTACGGTATAGGAGTCGGGTAGGGAGCCGAACATCTGCATACCTCCCCCACCGCCTACGCGCTGCATGTCTTTCATGCGGCGCATAAACTCGGGTAGCGTGATAATCACCGGCGCATCCTGGGGCGACAGGGCTTCTACCTGCACGTGCATGTGCTCATTGCTGATGGCCTGCTTGAACACGTCCTGCAGCTTGGTCTTGTCATCTTCGCTCAGCACGCTTTCTGTCGCCTCGTCCTTTTCAATAAGCTTGCTAACCGTATCAGCGTCAACCCGCTTGAAAGTGGTCTTTTCAAGCTTTTGCTCCAACTGCCCAATGAAGTGCGGGTCTAGTACCGCATCTAGCTTCAGCACGTCGTAGCCCCGCTCCGTAGCCGACTGTACGTAGGCGTGCTGGGCCTCCGGGTCGGAGGTGTATAGCACAACGGTCTGGTCGTTCTTATCCTTCTGGTTGGCCTGAATAAACTCTTGGTACTCAGGTAGTGTGAAGTATTTACTAGCCGTGTTCTGCACCAAGGCAAAATCTTTAGCCTTGTCGTAGAACTTCTCGTCCGAGAGCATGCCGTACTTCACGAACAGACCAATGTCGGACCACTTCTCCTCGAAGCCCGCGCGGTCCTTGCGGTACAGCTCAGCCAGCTTGTCGGCTACCTTTTTGGTGATGTAGGTATTGATCTTGCGCACGTTTGCGTCGGCCTGTAGGAAGCTCCGCGACACGTTCAGCGGAATATCCGGCGAGTCGATAACGCCGTGCAGCAGCATCAGGAACTCGGGCACTACGTCCTTCACCTCGTCGGTAATGAACACCTGGCGCGAGTACAGCTGAATCTTGTTGCGCTGGAACTGCAGCTCGTCCTTCACTTTCGGGAAGTACAAAATACCCGTCAGGTTAAAGGGGTAGTCTACGTTGAGGTGAATCCAGAACAGGGGCGGCTCCGAGAAAGGATACAGCTCCTGATAGAACTTCACGTAGTCCTCATCGGTCAGTTCCGAGGGTTGCTTGGTCCAGATGGGAGCCGTTTGATTGATTACCTCGCCCTCAAACTCAATTTCAACCGGCAGGAACTTGCAGTATTTGTTGAGAATCCCTTTCAGGCGCGCCGCTTCCAAAAACTCATCGGAGTCTTCGGCTACGTGCAGGACCACGTCGGTACCCCGGTCGGCCTTGTCGGTCGTTTCGAGGCTGAACTCGGTGCTACCATCGCATACCCAGTGGGCGCCTTCAGTATCGTCTTTGTAGCTTTTAGAGAAGATTTCTACCTCTTTGGCTACCATAAAAGCCGAGTAGAAGCCCAAGCCAAACTGACCAATGATTTGGTCTTTAGCCGCCGCGTCCTTCTCCTTGTACTTCTCTACAAACTCAGTGGCCCCGGAGAAGGCAATTTGGTTGATGTACTTTTTAATTTCCTCGGCCGTCATCCCCAGGCCGCGGTCCGAAATGGTGATGGTGCGGGCTTCCTTGTCCACGCTTACTTTCACCTTCAGCTCCCCCAGCTCGCCTTTGAACTCCCCTAGCTGCCCCAGGCTTTTCAGCTTCTGCGTGGCATCTACCGCGTTGCTTACCAACTCGCGCAGGAAGATTTCGTGGTCGGAGTACAGGAACTTCTTGATGATGGGGAAGATATTCTCGGTATGAATCGAGATGCTACCTTTCTCTTGCATAACAGGTCAGGAAAGTTGAATGAAACGAAAACCATGACGACTTGCCCGCCTTGTGGGGCGGTAGCCGTGCCGGCAGCGCGTTTCAAACCTTGTTCCAGCCCCGTACGGGCTGCCAGCTTGGCAGCCCGTGGCCTTATGTGCAGTGTAGAGTAGGGTGTATTCGCTAGGCAGCCTCGTATGCGTTGTGTGACACTGTCCACCGCGCGCCTTCCGCGTTACTGGATTGTTGCAGCCATTCCAAGGCCGTAGCGCTGTCGTCGAAGACCTGCATATCAAAGGGCGGAGACACCACGCTGGACTCCAGCAAGGCCTGATGCTGCATGTACGACGTGAGAACCAGCGCCAGCTGTTGCAACTGCAGGCCCGGCAACTGCTGTTGTACGCGCTTCTCTAGCACGTAACAATCTAGCACCGATAACTCAGGCATGCCATCTAAGTTGAGCAGCAGGCGCTGAATACGTTGGGCGCGTACTTTTTCCAGCACACCCAGCAGGCAGTCCTTTGCCTGATGCGTGGAGGATAGCGCCCGCCAATGCACCTGTAGTAGACCGTGGTCTGTTTCGTACCAGATCTGGAAACAATCGTTATTCACTAGCTTTTCGTCCAAATTACCCATAACACCATGCGCGTCGCCAACAGTTTTGCGGCGAATAACAAGTCAATACTACTAGGTCGAAAACTTGCAAATTAAGCAACTCGGCCACCTCAAGTCAACACCCGGTCAATTGCACATTTTAGCAGACAAACCTTTTATAGCCGAGATTACAAAGGATATCTGCTTGACTTTATTTAACTTTCCCAATCTGAGAGCATCTCAGCTGTGGTCGTTTCAAAGTTGGATTATCAGGTAGTAAAGCGCAACAGTTACTCGCGGTCAAATTGCTTCTTATAGCAACAACAGGCTCTCGGCAGTAGGCTGCAACTTCGCGTGTTCCCACTGCCGTTCTAAGTCAAGGGCCTGCGCAACGGTAGGTGCAAGCCAATCGAGGGCGGCCGGAATATCTGAGAAGAATTGCACCTCAGCCCGCGCATACCGCCGCCCATCCGTCAGGACGTTCTCTACTACCAGCTGGTTGTGAAGGCCCAAGGGCATAATGAGGGCCACAGAATGAATTCCTACGGTGGCAAATTCGGCCAACCACGCCTCACTTAGCCACGCCTGCTCATCGGTGCCAATTGGGGCCATGCGGGACACATCCGCTAGCCAGCTAGTTACCTGGTGGCGCTTCGAGTATGCCACTAACTTCTTAAATACAGCTTGAAACTCGCCCGTTGAAGTAGGCCCGCACCACTCCCACCGTAGTAACTGTAGTGTTGGCTCCAGATGAACCAAAAGCGAACCAAACGCAAAAAACATAACAAAAATCAAAAACCGGGTACTATTACTACGTCAACAACCATAAAAGTAAAAAGTGCTTATCTGAATAAAATTACATTTCGTCAATCCCTATATTCTGCTCGACAGATACCCTGATTATGCCGTTTGAGTTGGAGCAGCCTTTCTCGATGGGAACGTTCAACCAAAACAAATAATGGCACCTTACCAGGCTTTATTGCCTGATAAGGTGCCAACAGCTTACCTAAGATCAGTTTTTAGAATGTCCTTGTTCTTACATCTCAGATAGGAGACTACACAAATAGTTGCTCCTGGTCTGACTTTTCCTCTTGTTTAATCTGAGGACGCAAGTAGCGCGCTATGCGTAACAACAGACGAGCTTTCAATGCTTTCATGTCAATTTCTGTTTATCTTGATACATACAAAGCTACGATTGTACTATTTCCTTATTACTGCGTAATTATTATGGTATCATGACTACGCAATTTTTTTACGCTACTCTTTCGTAATTCGCTTTTACCAGTACATTTGCTTTACTGCTGCTACAACGTTGCAAATGCGTACTTTTCGTTCTCGTCTGGCTCTTGTGCTGCTCCTGTGCTTTGTGCGGGTGCTGCTGCCCGACGCGTGGGTACTAGCCTTGCACGCTCACCAGCACACCACCGAGGAGCCCACGCAGGCCCTGAAGTGGCCGAAAGGCAAGGCCCTGCTCTCAGCCAAGCACCAGCACTGCGACGCAGATCAGTTCTTTAAGTCAGCTTTTGAGCCGGCTGTACTCCCGGCGCTGCTTGATGGCAGCGCCCCGCAATTCGCTACTCTACCCCCGCTAGTATCGTCGGTAGTTTGGGCCGCCGTTTTGCCGGCTACCGCCTACCTCCGTGGCCCGCCGCGCGAGGCGTAAGCGCACTGCTGCTCCAGCAGTTTTTCAATTCCAGCAGTGAGTTGCGGCGCCTTTAGCGTCGTCAGCATCTTGTGCGCTCAGGGCTATTTCTGGCCAGTTGAGCGGTGGTAGCTGGTTGTTCGTCCATACTCAAGTGCCCGTTGAGGTTACCTCCGGCACGCCCAGCGCCACCTAGCGCAAGCAGGCGGTTGCCTCGCTTTCTCCCTCTTCTGTAAAGCTGCGGCGGGCATTATGTGCCTTGTCTGGCTTAGCTGGCGCCCCTGTTCGTGGCGCTGCACAACTGCCAACGCAGAACTCAGCCCGGTTCGCTTCCCCGATTTTCAGCGTTTTTCTCCCTGTTTGGTTGTGGAGAAACTGAGGGAAGGCATCGGTTTCTGGCTGGTGCTTTCCTTGGTTTCGCCCCCGGGCAGCTTTTCCCATTCACCTGCCATTCATTGGCTTCGGGTAAATAACCTTTCTATGCCTCAGTTTTCCTTAACTGCCGGGCTGCTGCTGCTTTCTGGTAGCGTAGCGGCACAAACCTCAGTTGTTTCGCCTAGCCCTGCGGCGCCCGCCAACCCAGTGCCGGTGCGTGCGGCCCGCGTGGCCGCCCCACTTGTAACCGGCCGCGTTACCGATGCCGCTACCGGTGAGGTGTTGCCGGGTGCTACCGTTGTTTTCCCTGACCTGCGGCAGACCACCGCGGCGGGCACCGACGGTACGTTTCAGTTCGCTAACCTGCCGCGCGGGCGCTTTCTAATGCAAGTGCGCTTTGTGGGCTACACGGCTGTGGTGCGCACCGTTGATACCGGCACAGGCCAACCTTTGGACATAGCCCTCACGCCCGCAGAAACCGAGATTGGGCAAGTTGTTGTCACGGGCGTTTCGGCTAGCACGGAAATGCGCCGCTCGCCCATTCCCACCAACGTGGTAGACCAAACTCGCCTGCGCCAAACGGCCTTTACCAACGCCATTGATGCCATTGCGCACACGCCCGGCCTCAACCAAATTACTACCGGGGCTGCCATCAGTAAGCCCGTTATTCGGGGGCTGAGTTCGAACCGCGTCATCACGCTTAACAACGGCGCCAAGCAAGAAGGCCAGCAGTGGGGCGACGAGCACGGCATTGAAATTGACGAGTTCAGCATTGATAGAGCCGAAATTATTAAGGGGCCCGGCTCCTTATTATATGGCTCCGATGGGCTGGCGGGCGTTATTAACTTCCTGCCCCCCGACCCCGTAGCGGACGGCCGCATTCTGGGCTCGGTAACGGCTAACTACCAAACCAATAACTACCAGCAGGGCTACTCCGTCTGGAATGCCGGCAACCTCAACGGCTTTAACTGGCAGGTGCGCGGCTCGGGCAAGGTAGCCGCCGATTACCGCAACCGCTACGACGGCCGGGTGTATAACTCGGGTTTCCGAGAGCTGAACGGCAGCGGCTACGTGGGCCTGAACAAAAGCTGGGGCTATTCCCACCTTACCGTCAACAGCTTTAACCAAATTCTGGGGCTGATTGAGGGCGAGCGGGACTCGGTATCGGGGCAGTTCCTGCGCACCAACGACCTGGGCGAAACCCAAATAGTGACGGGCAGCGGCTTCTCGGGCTACGGCTTGGATGTGCCGCGCCAGCAAATCAACCACCTACGCCTGGGCACCGACAATAACTTTATCCTGGGTCAGCACCGCCTAACGCTTAACGTGGGCTGGCAGCAAAACCTGCGGTGGGAGTTTGGCAACCCGGAAGATTATTACGAGAAATCCCTGTTCTTTCAGCTGCGCACCGTAGACTACGCCTTGCGCTGGTTTCTGCCCGAGTTAAACGGCTGGAACACTACGTTTGGCACCAGCGGCATGCAACAGCAAAATCAGAACAAAGGCGTGGAATTCCTGATTCCGGCCTACCGCTTGCTGGACGGGGGCGTGTTCGGCGTCACGAAGAAAACCTTTGGTAAGCTGGATATAAGCGGCGGCCTGCGCTACGATATCCGCCGTATTACCGCCGACGCGCTGTACCTGGACGCCAATGAGCAGCCCGTACCATCTGGGCAGGGCGACCAGAAATTCGAAGCCTTCCGAAGCACCTTCCGCAACGTGAGCGGCAGCGTGGGCGGCGCCTACAGCCTCAGTGACAAGCTGCTGCTGAAAGCCAACGTAGCCCGGGGGTTCCGGGCGCCCAACATTGCTGAGCTGGGCTCCAATGGAAAACACGAGGGCACGGTGCGCTACGAAATTGGGGAGCCCAACCTGAAGGCCGAAACCAGCTTCCAGCTAGACGGAGGCCTGAACTTCACCTCCGACCACGTCAGTTTTTCGGCCGATGTATTCCGCAACCGCATCAGCAACTACATCTTCCCGCGCAGCTTGGCTACCCCTAGCGGCGCCGACTCGGTTTCCCTGGAAGGTGACCGGGTATTCCGCTACGGCCAGGGCGACGCGCGCCTGGCGGGCGGCGAGGTCAGCGTGGATTTGCACCCCCACCCGCTGGATTGGCTGCACTTTGAAAACTCCTTTTCCATGGTGCGGGCCGTGCAGTTCGACCAGCCGGAGGGCCAGCGCAACTTGCCCTTTATTCCGGCCGATCGGCTGCAGTCGGAGTTGCGGGTGAATTTCAGGAAGGTTGGTAACTCGCGCCTGCACAACCTGTACGCCCGGGGCACAGTGGAGCATAATTTTGCCCAAAACCGCATTTTCTCGGCTTTTGACACGGAAACGCCTACCCCTGGTTACACCCTGGTAAATGCCGGGCTGGGGGCGGACATCGTGTCGGCCAAGGACCGCACGCTATTCTCGCTGTACGTGGCGGCTAACAACCTTTTCGATGTGGCCTACCAAAACCACCTGAGCCGCCTGAAGTATACGGCCGTCAACTATACCACCGGCCGGCAGGGCGTGTTTAACATGGGGCGTACCCTGAGCGTGAAGCTGGTGGTGCCGCTGAGCTTTAAGTAGCCTACCCTGAACTACGGCCAGCACCCGGCTTGTTTTCCAGATCCGCGGCAGAAATAGCGTATTTTTAGCAGGATAGAAATACGCTATTTCTGCCGCCGGCTTTTGGTACCGTTGCCACTTAGTACGGTCCGTTTCTTTTGTCATTCCAGTTTTTATGGCGCACCACCATCACGGCCACGACCACGCGCATCACCACCATGGCCCGCCCGCGGACGGCAACTTCGGGCCGGCTTTTGCTGGGGGTATTGCGCTGAACCTGCTGTTTGTGGCCGGCGAGGCGGCGGGAGGCTTGTGGGCCAACTCCTCCGCCTTACTTTCCGACGCGGGCCATAATCTGTCGGATGTGCTAAGCCTGGCCTTGGCGTGGGGGGCGGCGCTGCTGGCTAAGCGGCGTGCCACGGAGCGCTACACCTACGGCTACAAGGGCGCTACCATTCAGGCGGCGCTGCTCAATGCTGCCCTGTTGTACTTGGCCCTAGGCTTCATTCTCTGGGATACTATCGACCATCTGCGCAGTCCCGCACCGGTCAATAGTACCGTGGTAATGGCGCTGGCCGGGCTGGGCATCCTGGTTAATGGCTTCACGGCTTGGCTGTTCCGGCGCGGGCAAAAGGGCGACGTGAATGTACGCGGGGCCTATCTGCACATGCTCACTGATATGCTCGTGTCGGTGGGGGTAGTAGTGGGCGGGGCGCTGGTGTACGTTACGGGTTGGCTTTGGCTCGACCCGGTTATCAGCTTCCTGATTCTGACCGTGGTAGGTGTGGGTTCCTGGGGCCTGCTGCGCGAAACGGTACAGCTCGGGCTACAGGCAGCCCCCGCCGATATTGACGTGGCCGCCGTCCGGCGTTTTCTGCTGGCCCGGCCTGGGGTGCGTAGCCTCCACGACCTGCACATTTGGCCCCTCAGCACCCAGGATACGGCCCTCACGGCCCACCTAGTGCGCCCCGGCGGCCAGAACGGCAACCTTTTCCTGCGCGAGCTGCAGCACGATTTACTCCACGAATTTAACATCAGCCACTGCACCATACAGCTCGAAGACGACCTACCCCTCATGGGCGCCCACGGCTGCTGCGACGAGCAGGTAGCGTAAGATGTGTTCGAGTTTTCGTGGTGGGTGCAACGGAATAAATAGAGGAAGCAGCCAGGAAATACAACCCCTCATGTCGTGCTTCGCTATGCTGTGCACAACGTTCTTGTGGGTATTTACAGACTGCAGTTGTTTACATAGTCTGGTTCTAAGAGGAGCAACGATACCGTTCTATAACACCTCCATACCCTACAAAGCGGTAACACACAGCCTCTGGGCATTTCACTGCCGAAAAAAACTCGTAATCTGCGGGCCCCAATTTTCTCCCGCATGCAGACGAATACTTCGCCTTCTCCTACCCCTACCCGCCCCACCGGACTGCTTAGCGCCATTGTGGTGGTGGCTGCCTTGGGCTACTTCGTGGACATCTATGACCTGATCCTGTTCAGCATTGTACGGGTACAGAGTTTGAAAGACCTAGGCATTACGGCCACCGAAGAGCTTACCAACCAGGGTCTTTACCTGATTAACATGCAAATGGGTGGCATGCTGCTCGGCGGTATTCTGTGGGGCATTCTGGGCGACAAGCGGGGCAGGCTTTCGGTGCTATTCGGTTCCATTCTGATCTACTCTTTGGCTAATTTGGCCAACGGCTTCGTGCAAACCATTGAGCAGTACGCTTGGCTGCGCCTAATTGCCGGCATTGGGCTGGCCGGCGAGCTGGGCGCGGGCATTACGCTGGTTTCCGAAACCCTACCCAAGGAAAAGCGCGGCTACGGCACCATGATTGTAGCTACGGTGGGCGTATCGGGGGCCATGCTGGCGTACTGGGTTGGCGAGGCTCTGGGCTGGCGTAACGCTTATTTTGTGGGTGGCGGCCTGGGCTTGGCGTTGCTGGCCCTGCGGGTAGGCGTGTACGAGTCGGGACTGTTTGAGCAGGCTAAGAAAAGCGAGGTGGAGCGCGGCAACTTCCTGGCCCTGTTCACTAACCGCGCCCGGCTAGCCCGCTACGTGAAGTGCCTACTGATTGGGGTGCCACTCTGGTTTGTGGTGGGCATCCTGATTACGCTGGCCCCAGAGTTTGGCGCCGGTCTGGGCGTAACTGGCCCCGTTACGGCGGGCCTGGCCGTGTTCTGGTGCTACTTCGGCCTCGTGTTCGGCGACTTTGCCAGCGGCACACTCAGCCAAGTGCTGCGCAGTCGGAATCGGGCCTTGCAGCTGTTTCTCGTGTTCTGCGGGCTGCTGGTGGGCGTGTACTTATTTGCCCTGCGGGGAGCCTCGCCTACCGCGTTTTATACCGCCTGCTTCGTGCTGGGCATTTCCGTGGGCTTCTGGGCGCTGTTCGTGACGGTGGCGGCGGAGCAGTTCGGCACCAACCTGCGGGCTACGGTAGCAACTACGGCACCCAACTTTGCCCGGGGTTCGGTGGTGCTGCTAGTGCCGCTGTTTCAGGCCCTGCGCGGGCCGGCTGGGCTGGTGGGCAGCGCTGCCATTCTGGGCTTTGTATCCCTGCTAATTGCCTTTTGGGCCGTGAGCACCCTGCCCGAGAGCTTCGGCAAAGATTTGGACTACGTTGAGCGCTAGCCCTTTCGCACCCGCGCGTTTTCAGTAGGTGCCCGAGTTCAGGGGATTTTCGTATTAGCGGCTAGAAACTCACTTGGTTTCTTCCCCCTCTTATGAAAAAGTTTCTTCTCCTTACGGCCCTTGCTACCCTGCTAGGTGGCTACGCGGCCCAGGCTCAAACGGCCCCCGACTCAACCCAAGCCCGCTTGCAGATGCAGCAGCAGCGCGCTGCCGAAGCCCAGGCTGCCCTCGACGCTCGCAAGCAGGAAGCCGCCGCAACGCGCAGCAGCGTGGAGCAAACCAAATCCCAGGTGCGGGACCAGGAAAACGCCATGCGCGAACAGAAACGGCAGCTTAAAGAGCAAAAGCTGGAGCTGAAGCGCCAGCAAAGTGCAGCCAAAGAATCCCGCCGCCAGGAGTCAGCGGCCAAGCAGGCAGCCCGCGACGAAAAGCGCAAGGCCCGTGAGGCTCGCAAAGCAGCCTCCCTGTAGCCCACGCCACCGCTCAGTACTGAAAACTCCGGCTCCGGTCGGAGTTTTCTTGCTTCCTGCTTTTTCTTGCCTACCCCTCCTTCCCAGCAGAACGTAGTTTTCCTATTTTGCCGGTCCTGCATGGCCCTTTGTCCCTAGGCCAAATCCGTTTTTTTACCAGTCCGACCCTTTTTTATATCCCTAACTTCCTGTTCTATGCCTCCTGCCCAGCCTACCAAGAACACGCCCATGTATTACCCGCTGCACCACTTTGTGTTGCTGCCGGCGGCGCTGGTGTTATTGATCTACAGCGTCAGGCGCTACCTAGCCGTAGCCGGCGACGACTCCGAGATTTCACGGCTGTGGTTTACGGTAATGCTGTTAGCAGTAGTTGGTTTTGGCGCCCTAGTGATGCTGCGCCAGCACTACGCTCTTACCCTGCAAGACCGCCTTATTCGGTTAGAAGTGCGGCAGCGCTACTTCGAAATTACTGGCCAGAGCTTGCGCCCGCTGGAAGAGCAACTGCAACTCAAGCAACTGTTGTCGCTCCGCTTTGCCGGCGACGATGAGCTACCGGGCCTAGTGCAGGCGGCCATTCGTGAGAAGCTGTCGGCCAAGGATATTCAGGCCCGTATTCAGGCTTTTCACTTCGACCACATGCGGGTTTGATGGCTTGCACTGGATTTTTTGGCTGATTTTTGTGTTCTCCCATTCTGCTGCTATATAAAGCAGTGGCTCTTTGGCCCTTCATCAAGCCCTAACTCTCATGATTCTTTACAACGTTACGACCAGCCTCGACCCGGAAATTGCCGACCAGTGGGTGGCGTATATGCGGGATACGCACATGCCTGACGTAATGGCAACGGGCTTTTTCTTGAAAAGCCAGCTCTGCCGCCTTCTCAATGAAGAAGACAACGGCATTACCTACGCCGCCCAATATTACTGCGTAAGCTTGGAGCAACTCGAAGAGTATCAGCAACTAGCTGCTCCTGCCCTGCGCAACGAAATTGAGAAACACTTCGGCGGCCGCTACGCCTCCTTCCGCACCATGCTTGAGGTAGTAGACTAAGTAGTGAACTAGTGAGGTGGTGACATAGTGAGTTTTATGTTTACCTAGCCTAATGCTAGCCCTAGTGGGCTAGCATACCAGTAGCGCAACCGCCACCCAAACAAGCAAAGCCCTCCGCGGGATGACCACCAGCCGTTCAATGGCTAGTGTCGCCCCGCGGGGGCTTTGTTCTTTTACTCATTATGCATCCTACTGACATGCCGCCTGGCGAGGCCAACAGAACGAAAACTCACCATGTCACCACCTCACTAGTTCACTAGTTCACCACCTCCGCGGGGTAGGCGTGGATTTGTTCGGCAGTGAGGTTGCCGTTGTGCCATTCAGGGTCAAGGTTGGCCCCGATTTTCTGGTAGAAGCCAATGGCGGGCTCATTCCATTCTAGCACCTGCCACTTCATGCGGTGGGCGCCGGTGTGGCGGGCTTCGGCTACCACGGCGTCAAAGAGGCGCTTGCCGATGCCGGTACCGCGCAGCTCTTCCGTCACAACCAGGTCTTCGAGGTAAAGCATGCGGCCTTTCCAGGTAGAGTAGGCCGTGTAGTACAGGGCTATGCCGATGATGCGGCCGTCGGGTTGCTCGGCCACGAAGAACTTGAAAATAGGCTCGGGGCCGAAGCCGTCGCGCTGCATGTCGGCTAGCGTGTTAGTGACTTCGTGCGGGGCGCGCTCATACTCGGCTAGTTCCTGAATCAGGGCCAGTACTTGGGGCAAATCGGCCTCTTGGCCGCGGCGGATTGTAAGCGTCGACATCGGAAGAAAGGTAAGAAGGAAAGCTGCCAGCCAAGGTAGCACGGGCAGCCGTATCGTGCAGCTGCAAATGGCAACGCCCTTCCGCGGGTGGCGGAGGGGCGTTGCACGAGTAGCACAGCCGAAGCGGCAGTGCTTACATGGTGGGCTGCATTTTCTTGATGTCCTCGGTGGCATTTACCGCGTTGATTTCGCGGGTAGCCTCGTTAGCAGAAGGCGTTTTACCACCCGTAGTGTCGGGAGCGGCCGGAATAGGAGGCAGTGGCGTGGTGGCTACGTCTTCATCCGATTTGATATCGGGGTTTTTGCAGGAAGTAGCGGACAGCATCAGCGAACCGGCCAGCAGACCGAACAGGAACGTTTTTTTCATATCTGAAAGCAAAAGAACAGAGGCAAGTACGGGAGTTGCGGCCGCGAAGATACGGCAAATGAGTTGCCAGTAGATAGTTGGCGTGTGGAATAGTTGCTACTGAACTGGTGCCAGCGGGCGGTCATCAAGTGTCAGGAAACGGTAGGGCCTGCTACCTGCCGCCCCGCCCTTAGTATCTGCTGGCACGTAATAATCCGCTACTAGCAGCTTATTTTTTATAGGGCTTCACTCCCATATTCTGGTAAGCAAAGGCCCAGATATCAGCCCATTCTTCAATTTGGAGTTTGGTGCTCTTACCGGCGCCGTGGCCCGCATTCACGTCAACGCGAATGAGTTGGGGGCGCGAACCTTCGTTGGCAGCCTGCAAAGCGGCGGCAAACTTAAAGGAGTGAGCCGGCACTACCCGGTCGTCGTGGTCGGCGGTGGTGATGAGGGTAGCGGGGTAGCTGGTGCCGGGCTTGAGGGTGTGCAGGGGCGAAAAGCGGTAGAGGTTCTGGAACTGCGCGTAGTTATCGGAGGTGCCATATTCCGGGGCCCAGTTCCAGCCGATGGTAAACTTCTGATAGCGTAGCATATCCATCACGCCCACGGCCGGGAAGGCCACACCGCAGAGGTCGGGGCGCTGGGTCATGGTAGCACCCACCAGCAGGCCGCCGTTGGAGCCACCGGCCATAGCTAGCTTTTCGGTGCTGGTGTAGCCGGTTACTTTTAGGTACTCGGCGGCGGCAATAAAGTCGTCGAATACGTTCTGCTTGTTGGGCGTCATGCCGGCTTGGTGCCAGGCCTCGCCGTACTCGCCCCCACCCCGCAGGTTCGGAATAGCCAGCACCCCACCGTTTTCCAGCCACAGCATGCGGGCCACGCTGAAACTCGGCGTAAGTGAGATGTTGAAGCCCCCGTAAGCGTAGAGGTAGGTCGGGTTTTGGCCGTCGAGCTTCACGCCTTTTTTGTGGGTGATGAACATGGGCACCTTCGTGCCGTCCTTGCTCTTGTAGAACACCTGAGTAGTTACGTAATCCTCGGGCTTCACATCTACGGTAGGCGCGCGGAACACCGTGCTGGTGTTCGTGGCCAAGTCGTACTTGTAAATGGTAGTGGGGTAGGTAAACGAAGTGAAGGCGTAGTACACCGTTTTGGAGGTGCGTCGCCCCCCGAAACCCGCGGCCGTGCCAATGGCCGGCAGGGCCACATCGTGCTTGAATTCGCCCTTCTCCGTGTACACTTTCACAAGGGAGCTGGCATCCTTGAGGTAGGAAGCTACCAAGTAGCCGCCTACCTGGTCCACGCCCTCCAGCTTGTTCTCGGTTTCGGGCAGCACCTCTTTCCAGTTGGCTTCCTGGGGCTTTTTGGGGTCAATGAGTACGACGCGGTAGCGCGGGGCCTTGTAGTTGGTGTACACCAGCAGTTGCCCGCCCACGTTGCCTACTACCGAGTTGTTGTACTCGTAGCTGCTGATGAGGGGCGTGAAGGCGTTGGCCTGTTTGGGGTCGGTCAGGTCCCGTACGGAAAGGCGGTTGCCGTCAGCTTTGCCGTCGGTGAGGTAAAGCACCAGGAACCGCTCGTCCTCGGTGGTGCCCACGGTGCGGAAGCCCAGGGGCATCTTGGGATTTTCGTACACCAGCTTATCGGTGCTCTGGGGCTTGCCGAGCTGGTGGTAGTAGACCTTGTGAAACTCGTTTTTGCCCGAAAGCTGGTTTTCACCCTTCTTCGGCGCATCATAGCGGCTGTAGAAGAACCCATCCTTGTACCAAGCCGCCCCGGACACTTTCACCCACTGCAGTTCATCGGGGAGAGGCTGGCGGGTTTTCAGGTCCAACACCTTGATTTTCTGCCAGTCGGAGCCACCCCCGGAGGTAGCGTAGGCCAGGTAGCGGTGGTCGGTGGAGAAGTAAGTGCCGGCCAGGGCGGTAGTGCCGTCCTGGGAGAACTTGTTGGGGTCGAGCAGCACGTCGGGCTGGCCTTCCTGGCCATTCTGCTGCACGTAGAGTACGGCCTGGTTCTGAAGGCCGTCGTTTTTGCTGAAGTAGAGCTGGCCGCCTTCTTCCTCGGGCACCCCAAACCGCTCGTAATTCCAGATTTTGGTGAGCCGCTCCCGGATTTTGTCGCGGAACGGAATCTGCTCCAAGTAGCCGAACGTGACCTTATTTTGCGCCTCTACCCAGGCCTTGGTTTCCGGCGAGTCGAGGTCTTCAAGCCAGCGGTACGGATCGGCTACGGTGGTACCGAAGTAATCGTCTTTGTGGTCTATTTGCTTGGTTTGCGGGTATTGCACAGCAGAGGAAGATGAGGTGACGGCTCCTTTGGCCGCGGCCGCCGAGGTAGCAGCGCCGGCTCCCGGAGCACCAGACTGGCTAGAGCGGCACGAAGCCAGCGCTGCCAGAGCTAGTACGGAAATCGTAAGTTTTTGCATGCAGAAATAGCGTGGGAGAGCCCCAAGATAACCACAGACCAGGTACCTAGCCTGCTCAGGCCCATAGTTCTGTCGGGGGCCAGCCTTCCCTCCCCCACCGGTTTACTCCTACTGAATCCGCCCGATTTTCGGAATCACCTGAATCAGAAAGCGTTTGTTGTCGCCCTCGCGGCGGCCACTGTAGCGGCCGGTACCATAAAAGCCACTACCCCCAATAATCAGCTCAATCCCCTTGTCTTGCCCAAAGTTCAGCCCGTTCTGCTTCCAGAGGTTGAGCAGGTTGAGGGCGCGGCGGTAGCTGAGCTGATAGGTATTCTGTTCTTCCAGCCGGTTGCGTGGGTCGCCCTGGGGGTAGCGCGCGGCCATGCCTTCCACAATCACGAGGTAGCGCACGGGCTGGTCGGTTTTGATGTTTTTCAGCACGGTACGCAGGCGCCGACCAGCTTGCAACAAAGCTGGTTTATAGGCCTCCTGAATTTCGTCGCGGCCGGCCTTGAACTGCACCGGTACCAACAGCTCGTGCCGCTCGTTGGTGGGGTCGTAGCGGAAGTAGCGGCCCTCCAATTGTTGCAAGGAGCGGCGGATTTTAGTAATCTGCTCCAGCTCGGCAGCCCGCACTTTTAGCTCGCCGTTGGCCTGCTTCAGCTCCCCTTCCCGGTCCTTGAACAGCTTGAAGCTGTACACGAACAGCACCAGCATCACCACAAACAAGGACGTCATCAGGTCCACGTAGCTGGGCCAGAAGAAGTCGTTGCTTTGGCGTTTGTTGGAAGTGGAGTTGTTCATTTTTTACAAAACTGTCATCCTGAGCTGAGCGAAGGACCTTGTTACGCGTGGACGAAACCGCTTGGTGGTAACTCAGACGTGATAAGGTCCTTCGTCGCCGCTTGATGCGCGGAATGCTCAGGATGACAAACGAATATTGGTTACTGTGGCCGAACGCCTCCGAACAGCTTATCCATAAACCGCTGGAAACGGTTTTTGGAGGTAGCTTTTACCAACACGGTATTTAGGTTGGACAGTTCAGAGAGTAGCTTGGCTTGAATCTGGGAGTCCAGCTCGATTTTGCGCAGTAGTTCGCGCTGGGTGGCCGTGACGTCGCGGCTGAGGTCAGCTTGCTGGGTGTTGAGGTTTTGGAAGGGCTCCAGCTGTTTCAGCAGCTTCTCGAAGATGTTGTCGGCGTTGAGCTTGTCGAAGTACTGCTGCCACTTCTCGTAAGCCAACTGGGCCTGCCGCTCGTTTTGGGCCTGGCGCTGGGTCATAATGTCGGCCAGGGAAACACCGGCCTGGTCGATGTGCTGCTCGGCGCGGTCCTTAAGGTTGCGCAACTCCACTTGGTGTTTCTGGAAGAAATCCAGCATGAGCTGCACCGAGTTGTTATTGCCGCCGATATACTGACCTAGGTCGTTGATACCTTTCTCGAAGCCGCGCAAGCGGTCCAGAATGCTGTTCACGCTTTGCGCCGACTGGTAGCCATTCTGGAGCATCTCGTTGAGCCGCTGCTGGTAGCCCGTGAAGGCGGCAAACATCTCCGCCGACTCGCGCACCTTCTCAAACACCAGGATGTTGGCCGCCGCCATTTTATCGTAGCCAATGGTATCGAGCCGTTCCAGAAAGTCGCTCTGCACTCGAATGTTCTGGGTAACCTTGTCCATGAGCGGATTGAACAGCTCTACCTGCCCTACAAACTGCTGGTTAAAGGCATCCAGCACCGACTTCAGGTTGGTCAGGGAGCTGGCCATATCGGCGTGCAGTACGGGTAGCAAGCGGGCCTGCAGGAAGGTGTAGTACTGGTTCTGGAGCCGGTCGAGCTGGTGGCGGGCCTGGCGCAGCACCCCGTTGCCCAGCAGCGTCAGGAGCAAACCCACGAAGGAGCCCGTCATAGCAATGAGTACCCCAGTCAGGAAGGGTGTCAGCGCGTTTTCGTCGGATACGCCATTGCGGGCAATGCCCACCAAACCCAGGATTACGCCCAGAAACGTGCCTAGCAGCCCTAGGTAGAGCGGCGTGGCCACGTCGGCTTGCACCTCATTGTCCAGCACCTCGCTTTGCCGCTCCGAAATGTCTTTCAGAATCCCGAAATCAGCGGCGGCGCCTTTGTTGTGACGCAGATAGTCGTTGGTATCGAGGAGGATAGCCTGAAACTCAGGCGAGGCGTTTTCGGCCTTGATAAGGCTAGAAGTAAAGGATTCCGGGGGCGCATCGGCGGCGTAATCGGGCAAGTCGCGGCCATCGGGCAGCACAATGCGGTGGTCGACGCGCAGGGCCTCCTTGGGCGGGTACAGCTGAGCCAGCCGCAAGGCGTTGGCCCGCGTCCGCAGAAACGTGCGAATCTGCAGGCCTACCACCACCGCTACCACGGCTACTTCGAGAATGATTTCAAGCATAGCGTGTAAATAACGGTATTTCGGCTTTGCCGTTCAGCAGCCGGTCTTAGTCTAGGGCTCATTTCACTGATTCCAGAAACGAAGTACTGAGGTAGACCCAGAGCATGTGGTAGGGTGTGCTGCAATTGGTAGTGTGACCTGTCCCCCTCCCTAGCCAGCCGCTTGCAAGGTAGTCAGGGGCGCAATTCGGTAGTTGTTAAACGCCAGGGTGGCAGACTACTTATTTATTACGATTAATTCTAAATAACTATTTAGAATTAATCCATTTAATTATACTTTTGCGGCCACAACCACCCAAGCTGAACCGTACCACCCACCCTATGTTTCCCACCCCTACACTCTTACTTTGCACTACGCTGGCAGTTACGGCCCCGGCCCTGGTGCCGGCCCCAGCCAGCGCTTACGTCTCGCCCAATGCGGCTAGCCTTGAAACCGGCCGGGGCGCCACCCTCACTGGTACCGTGCTCGACCGCACCGGGCAGCCGGTAGAAGGCGTGTTGGTGAGCGTAGCTGACCGCTCGGCCCTGACCGACGCGCGCGGCGAATTTCGCCTCTATGGTCTGCCCGCCGGCGAAGTCACCGTTACCGTCACGGGCCTGAGCATCAAGCCGGTAACGCAAACAACCACCCTACAAAACAGCCAAGCCCAAACCCTGCAGCTTACCATTGAGGAAGCCGTACGTGAATTAGCGGGGGTGACAGTGGCCGCCAAAGCCACGCGCTATGCGCCGGAGGTGGATGGCACCACGGTGACGGCAGGCAAGAAGAATGAAGTGGTGCAGCTCAGCAAGCTCGACGCTAACTTGGTAGTGAATAGCAGCCGCCAAGTGTTTGCTAAAGTGCCCGGCATAACGGTATGGGAAAGCGACGGCTCGGGCCAGCAAATTAACGTGGCCACGCGCGGCCTCTCGCCCAACCGCTCGTGGGAGTTCAACACCCGCCAGAACGGCTACGATATTAGTTCCGACCCCTTCGGCTACCCCGAGGCCTACTACAACCCGCCGCTGGAAGCCGTGGAGCGTATTCAGATTATCCGGGGTGGGGGCTCGTTGCAGTACGGGCCGCAGTTTGGCGGTCTGCTGAATTACGAGCTCAAGCGCGGCCCCCGCGACAAAAAAGTCGAGTTTGAAACCAGCAACTCGGTGGGCAACAACGGCCTGGTGAGTACCTATAACTCGCTGGGCGGCACCGTGGGCAAGGTTAGCTACTTCGGTTACTACCAGCAGCGCGTGGGCGGCGGCTGGCGCGACAACTCGGAGTTCAACATCCGCAATGCCCACGCCAACGTGACGCTACAGGCTACCGATAAACTGCGTCTCGGAGCCGAAATCAGCCATCTGTACTACGTGATTCAGCAGCCGGGCGGCCTTACCGACGCGCAGTTTTACCAGGACAACGTGCGCCGCAGCAGCCGCGCCCGCAACTGGTTCAGCACCCCCTGGACCATCCCGGCCTTCACGGCCGACTACCAGTTTTCCGACCGCACCCGCTTGAGCCTGAAAACTTTTGGGCTATTGGGTGAGCGGAATTCCATTGGGCTAGCCAGCAGCGTGGGCGTGAACCAGCCCGACGCGGTAAACCCCGCCACCGGCCAGCCGGCCAACCGTCAGATTGACCGTGACCGGTACCGCAACCTGGGCGCGGAGCTGCGCCTGCTCACCGACTACGGCCTGCTGGGCCAGCAGCACACGCTGGCGGCGGGCCTGCGCGGGGCCGGCGCCTACCTTACCCGCCGCCAGCTAGGCAAGGGCGACACCGGCCGCAACTTCAACCTGGACCTGCAAGCCCCGCGTTTTGGTCGGGAGCTGGACTTCCGCACCCGCAACTACGCCGCCTTCGTGGAAAACATTTTCCGCGTGGGCTCGCGCCTCACCCTGACGCCCGGCCTACGCCTAGAAGTGATTGACAACGATGGCCGGGGCTACCTGAGTCTGAACGCCGATGGCTCGGAAAACCGCCTAACGCAGGACTCGCGCCGCAAGGTGCTGCTTTACGGAGCCGGGGCCGAATACCGCCTCACCGACCAAACCAACCTGTACGCCAACTACTCGCGGGCCTTCCGCCCAGTAACCTTCGGCGACCTAACCCCACCCGCTACCTCCGACGTTATCGACCCAAACTTGCGTGACGCCACCGGCTACAACGCCGAGCTGGGCTACCGCGGAACCTGGGCGGACGTGCTTACCTTCGACGTAGATGCCTTTTGGCTGCACTACAACGACCGAATTGGCACCCTGCGGCGGCCCGTGCCGGGTGGGGCAGCTGGTCAGACCCAGCAGTTCCGGACCAACATTGGCACGAGCGTGCACAAGGGCGTAGAAGCCTACCTGGAGCTGAACCTGATTCACGCCCTGACGCGCAACTTCCAGTTGCCCCGCCTCGATGTGTTTGTGTCGTCGGCGGTGCTGGATGCGCGCTACACGCAGCTGCGTACCACTACCCTAACGGCCGGCAACATTCAAGAGGGCGACCTGAAGAATAACCGCGTGGAATATGCCCCAAAATACACCCACCGCGTGGGGGCCACGTTTGCCTATAAGACATTCTCGACTACGGCCCAACTCACGCGCGTGGCTCAGGTATATACCGACGCCAACAACACAGTGGCGCCCAATGCTGCCGCTACCACCGGCCGCGTGCCCGGCTACTCTGTCACCGATGTGTCGGCTACGTACCGCTTTGCCAAGCGCTTTACCCTACGTGGTGGCGTCAATAACGTGTTCGACAAGAATTATTTCACCCGTCGCTCAGGCGGTTACCCCGGCCCCGGCCTGCTGCCAGCCGACGGTCGTACCTGGTTTGCCTCGGTGGGTCTTAAGCTCTAAGGGCTACCGACAACACACTGCCGGCCGCCGGATTCTTCATCGAATCCGGCGGCCGGCAGTGTTTTAAGGGCTGCGCATAGTACACAGGCACTTAACAATGAACTGGTCTGCAAGGGAAACAGCCGAAGCGGCCCGGCGCAGTTCCTTAAGCGGTAGAGCGGACAGCATGCGTCAGCCGTTGCTTACCTATACAATAAAGAGAAATGCGGCTACGACACCTAACGCAGTGTGCCGTAGCCTGCATGATTTACTCGAATCGAATAGCCGCCTTCTGCTCAATCTGCCAGGTGCCGGCCACTTTGCGCAGCACACCCTCTTCTTCCGTTATGATGCGGGTAACCGGGCCAGTAGGCTGCTGATACTTACAGGCTTCGCGCAAGGAGTACTGCGCACTCTGAATGGCGTAGGCGTGCACCGCCGAGTTAGAAGTTACGCTGAAGGTAGCCAGCTCGGGCCACTGCGGATCCAGATGAATCTCGTAGATGCTGTCGTGCTGGGGCTCGTCGCTGAAGTCATACTCGCTAAAAGCACCGTTGACAGGCACCTTCACGTAGCGCGTTTGGGGTAGGGCAGCCGCCGGAACCGGGGGCGCGGGCAGCTGCACCGGCGGAACCAAGCTGTCAAATTCATCCTGCGGAGAGGCGGAGGGCGGCCCGGCAGGTGTCAGGGGCGGTACCGCCGATAATTCCGTGGGCTGGGCCGGAGCGGAGTACACGGCCGCCACTTGCGCAGCAACTGGCGCCGCAGGCTGTGGTAGCGGCGCTGGCGCCGGAGCAGGTGCGCTGGTGTTGTCTGGCTGGGAAGGCGTTGCCACGGCAGCAGCTGTGGCAACGGCGGGCGCTTGTCCTCGTAGCTTTTTCATTTCCTCCTCCACGCGCTGCTGCACTAGCTTCTCCACTTCGCGCAGTTGGGCTGGTGTCAGCCGGTCGGCGGCTGGTGTCCCAGCAGATCGGGCTCCACTACCTGCCGGGGCACTTTGCAGGGCCAGTATCTCGTCGCGGCGCTTGTCGATGCGGGCGCTAAGCTCCTTTTGAAACGCCCCGATGTTTTTGCGCATCAAGGCGTAAAGCACCAAGCTGAGCAGCGAAAGGATGAGTGCCAAGGGCCCGAAAAGCTTGTTCATAAGGCTTTCCCCTGCTCCGCTGCTTGTTTGAGCCGCGGGAGTAGCTACTCCAGCTTCCGCTAAGCCAGCATCACCGGGCGTAGCGGCGGCGGTGGTTTCGTCGGTGGTGGCAGTGGTATCAACTGTTTCGGCAGCAGCGGCTTCGGAGGGAGCCAGCTCACCGATGGGCGTACCGTTCTGCACGTAGCCGTTCAGCGCCGTTTCTAGGGTCGCCACGTTCTGCATGCGGGCCGGGCTGGCCCGGCGAGCCGGCGACGACTTTAGCCGGTTGATGATTTCCGTGGTTAGCTTCTGCAGGCGAGACGAGTTGGAGCCCAGGCCCTTGTACATGGTTCCGCGCGCCTCCAAGGGCTGATACAGCGCCGAGTACACCCGCTGGCTGTCGGCCTTGATGCTATTCTCAAACTCCTTTAAAGAACCTCCACAACGCAGACTACCCTTGAGGTTGGGCCGGCCAGTATCCTCGTACACAAACTTGGCCGTAGCGCACCAAATCTGCACCTTCTGCTCATCCAGCGTAGGCTGACCGAGAGGCGTTTGAGCGTGGCTGCCCGCCGCCAGAAGCAGTAGGCCGGTAAGCAAAGAAGCAGCGCGACGGGAAAGGGTCATAGGGTGTTGGGTAGGTCTGGAAAAGTTAGAGCTAGGAGCTAGTTCCTCCCTTAGAAAGGAGGGGTTGGAGGTGGTTGATGAGGGTAGAACAGTTTTTAGAGTTAGCTCTAGTGCTCGTTCAACACTTCGGTCAACCACCCCTAGTCCCTCCTTTCCAAGAAGGGAACTAGCTCCTGGCTTTAGCTTTAAAATGGTTGTACATCATTAGGCTTGTAACTCGCGGCTCAGGTTGTACAGGGCCTGTTTCAGGGGTAGGAAGAACAGGGTTTCCGGCAAGGTTTCGTCGGAGGAGAGCTGACGTTGGAACTGGTGCAGGCCTAGGCTTAAGCTATCCTCGATTTCGCGCTGCAGGATGTCTTTCACGCGCTGACGGTCCACGTCTACGCCTACTTCGCGCAGGTAGGGTGCTACCTCGTCGCCTTCGAGCACGAGCGTCAAATACTGCCGCACGTTTTCCAACACTTGGTCCTTCAGGGCAGCATCTACCTGCGGGAGCTTAAGGCGCTGCTGGTTTAGCTCGGTGCCTTCTACAGCGCCGCTGTATTTCACGGGCTTGATGCTGTCGTAGTCGGAGGTGTTACTTTTCTCCTCGAACAGTACACCGCCGTTGGTGGTGGCTTCTTTGGGATTGTCGGCCAAGATGACGCGGAAGTTATGGGGCGGCTCGGTGCCGGTTACGGCGTGGAAAATGGCTTTGGTAATCTTCTCAATAGAGACCAAAGAGCTGCCACCGGCCAATAGGCGCAGGTAGAGGCTGCCTTTGCCGGAGAAGCAGAGGTAGCGCGGCGTTTTTAGACCGAGGTGCTTGGTCAGCTGCGCCGTGTGGTAAATGATACTGGTGTAGTGCAGGTAGAACAGCACCCGCAGCTGCCGGCCTTTGCCGAGGCCCAGGGCCTGGGTAAAGCGTAGCGCGTCATCGTACTTGAACAGCAGGCTGGTCACGTCGGCGGAGCCAAAATCGGTATTGCTGAGTGCAGCGCGCAAGTAGCCTTTGTACTCCTGGTTTTGCTCATAGTCGGGAAGGCTTTCCACATGACCCACGCCGAGGCGCAAGAGGCCGTTCTGCTTGGGCGCACCCTGCACGCGGGCGTAACCGTCGCCCCACAGGTCGTCGCCGGCGAAGCGGAACGAGGTGCTGTAGGCGGGCTTCTGGTCGGCGAAGAGCAGCAAGTCGGTGGTGCCGCCGCCGATATCGATGTTTACCACGTTTTCGTCGCGGTTGGGCACTACCTGGTTGGTGGCGGTGAGGTAATAGTACGGGGCCACCGATTCGGTGAGGCAGATGGTGGGGCGGCGGGCCTTGAACACCTGCTGGAACGACTCGTCCCAGACTTGCTGGAACTGGTTGCGCAGGAA
This sequence comes from Hymenobacter sublimis, assembly GCF_023101345.1. Taxonomy (NCBI): domain Bacteria; kingdom Pseudomonadati; phylum Bacteroidota; class Cytophagia; order Cytophagales; family Hymenobacteraceae; genus Hymenobacter; species Hymenobacter sublimis. The sequence goes on along the minus strand of NZ_CP095848.1, from coordinate 19,031 downwards.
CCCATCAAAGCTCAGCGGCGCAAACCACACCACGCGGGTATCTTCCAGAATACCGCCGTGCAAGGCTGCCTTGTGACGGAGAAGCAGCAAGATTTCCTTGAAGAAGGCCTCAATGCGCGAAACACCCTGCGGGTCCAGCTCCGCCGACCACTTCAGGTTGGTGATGAAGCGGTTCTGGGGCAGCTCCGAAGCGTTTTCGGTGTTGATGCTGAAGCCGATGTTGATGTTGCTGAGCACCTTGGCGGGCTCGTTGGCAAACGACGTGGTTTCGCAAACCGCCGTTCGGATCGGGAATTCATACACTGAGCCTCCTTCACCAACGAAGGAGGGCACAAACTCCCGGTTTTGCAGGGTAGCAATGTAGGTCCAGATCTGACCGGCGCCGGTGCGGTAGCGCTGGGCGGCCGACAGGCCGGCATCGGCTACCGGCGCGTGCAGCCACTCCACTTGCACATCAGCCTCCCCAATGGTCAGGGGGCGAGGGTGAGCGGTGGGTGAATCGGCGTAAGCAATGTGGGTGTTGGTGGTACCAAAGTCTACCGCGAAGGTGAAGCGTCGGGTACCACGGTCCAGCTCGCGCCAACGCGGTACGAACAGGCCCCGGGCCGGCTCAGCACCGATAGTAGCGGGCGGGCAGGTCAGCTCTACCAGGTCGAAGTGGGTCCCGGTCACCTCGTAGTAGGTGCTGCCGGCGGTGGCCATGCTCTTCTGGGTACGCTCGTAGCGCGTGGCGCGGCGGGCGGCACCCTGCTCCGTGATTCGCTCCCCGTTCACAAAGAACTGCAGGTCGTAACGGCGGCTGAGCATGGTGGGCGAGTTGTCGGCATCCACCAGCATTACCTTGTAGAGGTCGTTGTACTCGGGCTGGTAGCGCACCTTGTAGAAGGGGAATACACCCACGCCCACAGTGGCTTTCACAATGCGACCCTTCTCCAGAATCTCGCGGCCTTGAGCATCCTTCGGGTTCTGTGGATTGGTGTAGTAGCTGCGCTCGAAGGTGATAAAGCGCCCCGCCTGCACCGGTACCCGCAGTTGCACGCGCACGTGGCTGAGGTCGATGGTGAAGGTGAGCAATTCGGCCAGCTCGTTCTCCGTAAAGTACTCGAAGAAGGCTTGCTTCAGCGGCAGCAGGTAGGGAAAACGCGCGCGCCCTTGCCCATCGGCGCCGTACTGGAACGTGACTTTGCCGGTGTGGAAGCGCTGGGTGTTCAACTCGTAGGGCAGCTCTACCAGCGAGTCTTCCAGCAAGTCGCCTACGGTGAGGTAGGGGTATTTGAAGCCTTTGCCGGGCAGCACGCGGTTTTCCAGGGCCACTTCGTCGTGGTAGGGCACCGGCGTGCGGTCGTCCCAGGGCTGACCGTTGAGGTAGTTCGCGCCGGGCATCGTCAGGTTCGGGCGCAGCACCAGGGGGCGCGGCCGACCACCCACAGCTTCCCGGGTAGGCTGAATGAACAGGTCGGAACTGGTCACAGCCGATTGGTCGGCGCGGCCGGGCAGCGGCACCCCTTTCACGCTAACCAAGTTGCCATGCACATCTACCAGCGCGGGGTAGCGGCTGGCGAACTGCTGCGCGCTCCGGTCGCCCTGCATCTGGAGCTGGTTGATTTTGCTACGGTCGAGGCCCGCATACACGCTGCCGGCAAACTCGCGGCGCTGCAGCTGCGGGTAGGCCAGGAACAGCTCGTACACGAATTCCCGGAACTGCGGGTCCCGGTCTTCGAGCAGCACGGTTTGCTTGTCGAAGTAGTGGCCGCGGGCCTGGGGGCGCTCCAGATCCAGGGGCTGCACCTCAGGGCCGGTGAACAGGATGGTCAGCGGAGAAGTACCGCCCAGCAGGCGCGTGCCACCCGCCAATTCCGGCGACTCATAGTACACCAGGTACATGTCGATGAAGTCACGGAACCGCTCGTCCTGCATGTAGAGCTGTAGGGTTTCGCCCAGCAGGCGCGTGCCCTCACTCTGCCGCATCCGCCGGATTTCCGCCTCGGCATTCCACCGCCGCAGCGTGATTTTGCGGCCGGCTTGGGTGTAGAGGTGGTAGTTATAGAGCAGTTCCAGCAGGTCCCAGAAGTGCGTCGTCAGCTCGTGATACACCGAGCCAGGGTTGCGCTGCCCTTCGCGGGCCAGGAAATCGAAGGCCGTTTCAAACAGGTGCATCCGCGCAAAGGGCGTCGGGATGCTCACGGCCAGGTTGCGCGACTTGCCCCCGGCCGGGTCCGTAACGGTATTGATTTCGGTGCTCGTTACCGGCGCCGTTTTCTGCCAGCCCTGAACTTGCTGGGAGCCATTATTATGTAAGCGAAGGACTTTGGCCATATCGGGACCCCACCCCCCGGCCCCCTCACCGGTGGGGAGGGGGTGCCAGACGACTATGGGAGGTTGTACGGGGCGTTTTACTGCTAGAAACTACAACTAGAAAACTAAGACTAAAGCCCCTCCCCACCGGGGAGGGGGCCGGGGGTGGGGTCACACCACCTTTACCTTCTCCTCAAACGCCTTGTCAGTCACCTCATAGAACAGCTCCAGCATCTTGCGGAAACTGTCGGGTTCTTGGATGGACTTCTCGGTTTTGTTGAGGTTGTCGAGGAGGTAGTTGTGGCTGAGGCCTTTGTTAAAGAAGTCGTTCCACTTCTTTTCGACGGGTTTACCCAGAATCATGGCGTTGAAGTCGTCGGTCTGCAGGTCGAAGGGACGGAAGGAACGGCGGTTTTGGGCCAGTTCTACTAGCCACTGGTCGGCGCCCAGGTCTTGGCCGTGCAGAAAGGTGTTCAACTCCCGAAAGATGGGCTCGTTGCGCATGGCGTAGTCCAGCTTCAGGTTGTCGGCGTAGGGCGCTTTGTCGGTGGGTAGGTGTTGCTTGTGGTAGCGCGTGAAGTACAAAAACTGCGTGAGCTGCTTGGCAATGATTTCGCGCGACTCATCGGGCAGGTGGCTAAACTGAATTTCTGGCGCATCGGCCTGCAAGCCGTACTCGTGGAAGTGCGGGCCGCCGGTGCGCAACTCCGTGGGCGAGTAGCGCATGAAGTCCACGATGCTCAGGGCCGCCAGCAGCTCGATTACGTGGGCTTTGTTTTTCTGCTGGGTGCCGCCGGGCTGGTTTTCGTAGGGCGTATCAGGGGTGTCGGCGAGGTAGTACAGCGCGTCGAGGCCCTGGAGGTTGTGCTCGTAGTAGCTGAGCGCCGCCTTGGTTTTCGTCAGGAAGTTGTTGGAGTCGATGACGGCGTTGTCTTCGCTCTGGAGGGCGAAGTAGGGCATCACCGTCACGGCGCCGGTAGGCGCGTCGCGCAGGTAACGGGCGTTGCTGAGGCGCGTGTTGGTGTCCTTCAGGTTCTTGAGCATGAGCGGGAAGCCCGCCGCGCCCGTCCCGCCGAAGATGCTCGACACAAAGAACACCCGGTCGCCATCCTGGAAGTTGTCGGCAAAAAACCGCATTTCGGGGCTTTCCACCAGCTTATTCAGCACAATACTGCCTACGTTCGGGGAGCCGCGGAAGCCAATGGTCAGGGGGCTTTCCAGGTTGTCCTGGGTGAAGAGCAAATCCACGAGGCCCTTGGAGTCAACCGATAGGCCGTCATAGCTCAGGTATTGCCGGAAACTTTGGTTGATGCCGCCGAAGTCGAAGATGAACGTATCCTTCACCGAGCCGTTTACATCCTGCGAAATGCCGCTCAGGGTGCTGATATCGGTTTTAAAGAAGCCTTCTTCCCGCGGACCGAGGCGCTTGTAAATCTGCTGGTAGCTCTGCAGCAACTGCACCGTGCGGTTCATGTCGCCGTTGTGGGCGTCGGGGTCGATGATGATGGGCACTACCCGGTCGCAGTTGGGCAGATCGACGCCCGCGGCCAACAGCATGGTAAGCGAGCGAATCACGCGCGAACCCGTGCCGCCAATACCGAATAAAAAGAGTTTAGCCATGTTGGGAAGGAGGAGCTGAGAACTGAGAGCTGAGAGCTGAGAGTCTTTCGGACATTTAGACTGATATCCTAACGATTCTAAGCTCTAGGCTCTCCATTCTCACTTCTAAATTTAAAAAGGTGTCGTGCTGGCGTTGGTAGAACCCTTCCGTAGAATCAAGGAGAAAAGGAAAAACCAGATTAGGCCGAGGATGGCGTTCCAGGTAGCCAGCCAGTAGATGTAGCTATGGTCCGTAACCTGTTGGGCGTGGGCCTGGCTAATAGCAATTCCGAAAGCAATCAGGGCATTGAGCACTAGGAAAATAGCCCAATGCCGACCCTTGTTAAAGGTGGCTACCCCCATCATCCGGTTGATGACATAGTAGAAGATAACTACTAGGGCCAGCGAAATACCAATGTTCAGCAGACCAATGTTAGGGAATACGACGTCGCGGTACACGGGGGTATCGGCGGGTGGCTGGGGGGCGCCGATGAGTTCGTAGATGGAGCGGAACAGTGCTTTCATGGAAGGGAGAAGGGCCAACTAGCCGTTGGCAGTTCGTTGAACGATAGGGACGGAACGAAATTGTAAGCACGGCCGCAGCTCAGATACTACGGCATTCAGATTCGTTAATGAACGAAAACCATTCCAATTGCGCTGCTGTGGGCGGGCTGCGCCGGATGGTTGAAAGCTCCTGTGGCGTTATTCGCCTGGCTGTAAGGTCAATGGCAACTCAAAAATTGACTTTTTTTCCGCGCCGCTCTGCGCTTCCAGCCCATCGAGTAGGGAACTTAGCGCAAAGGTTCTGGGTGCGGGCGTCGCATCGTTCTTGGTAGTCCACTGGGCTACCCAGGCGGGGCGCTGGTCCTGGAGCTTGAGCACCAGCGGGCGGGCAGCTTTGGGCGGGGTAGTCAGGCGCACCTTGGCAAAGTGGGTGAACTTGCTTTCTGGGCCGCTGCTGGCCTTGGTTTGGCTGGTGGCCGCCGTCACATCTAGTAGCTTGGCATCAGTATCCACACCTTGTAGCTTCAGGTTTTGCTTGAGGTAGGATAGGTCGCGGTACTGGCCGGGCAACGTCGTCAAGTCCATTCCGACCACAAACTCCACGGGCTGCTGGGCCGAGGCTTCGCTAACGGCTACTACCCGGTAGCTCTCGGCGTTACGCTTACTGGCGCCCGCGTCGCCGTAGTACCAGCTGCCTTTGTTCTGAAACTTGCTGAGCAAGGAGTAGTTCGGCTGGGGGTAGGTAACCCCGAAGTGTGCCTGTTTGCTGGGCTGTTGCTCCAACAAAGACTGGTCAAACTTCCGGACCGCATCGGCGGGGCCTACCACCCAGATGTAGTAGGGAATTTCTGTGTCGCAGCAGTTGGTTTTCTTGCCCGAAGCTACCAGCGCCGGGTAGTAGGTACCGCGAAAATCCGACGTGTAGCCGTACACCGACACTGCCATTTCGGGGCGGCTGCCACTACGGGTTAACGCGTCGGTAATGTCGGTTTTGATGTAAGGAATGGCGCCGGCGTTTTTCGGCGAATAAATAAAGTCCGAAATCAGGACGCTCACGCTACCAGGCTGGTAGTAGTTGCTCATCAGCGTATCCAGCACCGAGGGAATATCAGTGCTCTTGGCAGGCTGTTGAATACCGCTGCGCACGGTGGTCGATATGCCCTGATAGGAATCTTTATAGGGGCGCTCCTTGATGCGGTAGAACGTTTTCTGTCGGGCGGCCGAGGTGCGGTTTACTTCTGAGAGAAACTGCGCTACGTGCTGCTGAAACTTGGTATTCTCGCCACTGGCCCCGGTTTTAGGCATAAACCCTTCCATGGAGCCTGATACTTCCAGAAACACATTCACGGCCTGCAAAGGCTGCGCAGTGGCCGCAGCGGCTACCGCCGGCTCCGGGGTCCTGACTGGCACGGCCCCGGGCACTTCCGTTGGGGCTACGTCCGTGGGAGCTTCCTTCGCGGCCCCTTCTTCCGTTTTTATATCGGAGCGGGAGTAGCAGCCGGGCAGTAGTAGTAAGACAAGCCCAAGAGCGGGCAACAGGCGGGAAAAGGAAGTCAGGTGGCGCATCGGGCTAAAGTAACGACAATCTGCCCGTGCCGGATACATGGTGAAGTGGCGAAGTGCTGATTTTGCTGTTTTGACGACGCCAAACTGCGCCACTTGCGCCGTCAGCACGTCAACTCATTAGTTTACTAGTTCACCATACCACCGCTTAGCTATAGTCAATTTCGGTGTTGTCGCCGATATTGAGGCTGTGGCGGGTGCCTTTGAACAGGGCGTCGGAGCCGACAATGCAGTCGTGCATAACGGCAGAGCGCAACTCCGAATAGGAGCCAATAATGGACTCGCTCAGAATCGTGTTCTTGACAATGGTTCGGTCGCCGATGGCCACGTTGGGGCCGATAATGGAGCCACTGATCTGACAGTCTTTGCCGATGCTAACGGGCGGGATGATGATGGTATCGGGAAACTCGGGGTAGTCGCGGCGCTTGAGGAACTCGGTGCGGTTAAGCAGGCGGGCATTGGCTTCGAGCAGACTGTCCTTACGGCCGCAGTCAAACCAGTTATCTACGGAGGTAGTCACCATTTCGGCCCCGTCCTGAATCATGAGCATTAGGGCATCCGTGAGTTGGAACTCGCCGTGGGTACGCTGGTCCTGATCAATGATGCGCTCCAGGGCCGAGGCCAGCCAGTCGGGGTTGGCAATCTTGTACAGGCCAACTAGGGCGTAGTTCGACTTTGGAATGCGGGGCTTCTCTACCACTTTCGTGACGCGGCCGCTGGCCCCAGTTTCCACCAAGCCAAACAAGGAGGGCGTCTTTACTTCTTTCACGGCCAGCACGTTGCCTGGCGTCCGCATCATCTCGGGCAGGTCAATGTCGACAATGGTGTCGCCGAGCAAAATAAGAATGCCATCCGCCTCGTAGCGAAACTGGTCGCGGGCCAGCCACAGGGCATGGGCAATGCCTTCGCGCGGCTCCTGCACTACAAAGGACGTGCGCAACTGCGGATACTGGCGGCGCACGTAGCTTTCCACTTTCTCACCAAGGTAGCCGATGATAAAAACGAACTCCTGCACGCCAGCCTCCACCAGCCGGTCGATGATGTGACCCAGAATGGTATTGCCCGCTACTGGCACCAGCGTTTTGGGCTGGGTGTGCGTGTGGGGGCGTAAACGAGAGCCAATACCGGCTACGGGAATAACTGCTTTCATGCGAGAGAGAAATCGGGAAGCACCGAAGCGCAAAATACGGAATGAACCCGGAGCAGCACCTATCACAACCGCACTGGCTTGAATTCGTACTTTGCTGCGATGAAAAGGTGAAGCGTGGAAAGGCGAAATAGGTTTCGGAAATACCTGTAATACTCCCGCCCTGCTTTTCCCCTGGCCTCTTTCACACCCTTACTCCCTTATTTTTTCACCTCTCCCAACCAATCATGAAACGCTTTCTGCTCTATTTTGCTGGCCTCGTACTGCTGCTCTCGCAGTCCTCGTGCGGCTATAACTCCATGGTATCCAAGGATCAGGCTGTGAAAGCCCAGTGGGCCAACGTACAAAGCGCCTACCAGCGCCGCTCTGACCTGATTCCGAACTTGGTGAACACCGTGAAAGGCGCCGCCAATTTTGAAAAGTCGACTTTGACCGATGTAGTAAATGCCCGTGCCAAGGCGTCGAGCGTGCAACTGAATGCCGATCAGCTGACGCCCGAAAATATTCAGCGCTTCCAGGAAGCTCAGAGCCAGCTGAGCAGTGGGCTGGGCCGCCTGCTGGCCGTGTCGGAAAACTACCCCGAGCTGAAAGCCAACGCCAACTTCCAGGAGTTGCAAGCCCAGATTGAGGGCACGGAAAACCGCATCAACGTGGAGCGCAACAAGTTCAACACGGTCACCAACGACTACAACGGGTACGTAAAGAGCTTCCCGAATAACCTGTTTGCCGGCATGTTCGGCTTCAAGGAGAAGCCTTACTTCGAGGCCGATGCTGCCTCGCAGAAAGCACCTACCGTTCAGTTTTAATTAGAGGTTAGGGTCTTAGGGCTTTGGAGGCTTGGGTACTGTTCTGGCTGAATTACGCCGGACGAAACCAAGCCCCAAGCCTTTAAGACCCCAAGACCCTATCATCTCATGACCAATCCTCTCACCCCCGAGCAGGAAGCCGCCCTGGTAGCTGCCATCCGGCAGGCGGAGCTGCGCACCTCCGGCGAAATCCGGGTGCACCTGGAAGACACCTGCCCTACCCCCGAACCCCTCGACCGAGCCGCGCAGGTATTTGCTGAATTGGGCATGCACCGCACGGCTCAGCGCAACGGGGTGCTGTTTTACCTGGCCTGGCACAGCCGGCAATTCGCCATCATCGGCGACGCGGGCATCAACGCAGCCGTACCCGACGATTTCTGGGAAATGGCCAAGGAAAACGTGTTACAACACTTCCGAACCGAGAAATACGTGGCGGGCCTGGAACAGGGTATCCAGCTGGTAGGAGAACAACTCCGCCGCTACTTCCCCTATAATGCCGCCACCGACCAAAACGAACTCGACGACTCCATCTCGTTTGGCGGCACTCCGCCCCCGCGCGCATGAGGTCGATGCTACCTTCTTTTTACTACCCCATGCCTACGCTCCGCCTCTGGCTGCTTAGCCTGCTACTGGCGCTGACCCACCTCACTGGCCTGGCGCAAAATGTTCCGCCTCGCCCTTCCCCGCCCCGCCTGGTCAATGATTTGGCGGGCATGATGCGCCCGGAGGAAGTGCAGCGCCTGGAGCAAAAACTGGTAGCCTACAACGACTCCACCTCGTCGCAGATTGCCGTTGTGACGGTGCCTACCCTCGGCGACTACGACATCTTTGATTACGCCCAGCAGCTTTACCAAACCTGGGGCATCGGGCAGAAAAGCAATAATAACGGCATCCTGGTGCTGATAGCTCAGCAGGAGCACAAGGCCCGCATTCATACCGGCTACGGGTTGGAAGGAGCCATTCCGGATGCGCTGGCTAAGCGCATCATCTCCAACACCATTGTGCCGGCCTTCAAGGAAGAGCAGTACTACGCAGGCCTAGACCGGGCCACGGACCAGCTCATTGCCCTGGCCAAAGGCGAATACAAAGCCGACCAAACCACCCAGCCCCGCCCGCGTCGCTCAGATGATTCCAGCGGCTCAGGAATTGGCTTTTGGGTGATTATTGCCGTGCTCATTCTGTTTATCCTGTTTCGTAACCGTGGCGGCGGCAGTGGTGGCCGGCGGAGCGGCGGCTTCGGTGGAGCCATGATACCGCCCATCATCTTCGGCGACTTCAGCGGTGGCCGCGGCGTGTTTGGCGGCGGTGGCGGCTTTGGTGGAGGTGGTGGAGGAGGCGGTTTTGGCGGCTTCGGCGGGGGTAGCTCCGGCGGCGGCGGCGCCTCCGGCGACTGGTAAGCGGTGAACTAGCGAATGAGTGCATGAGTGAAGTGTCATGGTGAGCAACGCGAAGCCATCCTTCCTCTCATCCGTGACAAGTCTATTAATGCTGACAAGCCCTTACTTCCAACGCGGAGGTAAGGGCTTGTCACATTTAGAAGGGTAGCACGCTGGTCAGTAAAGAGTGGTTTCGGGGCCCTTGCCAGAACAGTTCACTCATGCACTATTCCACTAGTTCACCTCCTTATACATCGGCAGTTCGTAGAAAGGGCGCAGCAACTGCACTACGTCCAGGGCGTCGGCTAAGGCTTCGTGGGCCACGGTATCGTCCTCGAAGCCGGCGCGGGCCTTGCAGATTTGCATGGTGGGCAGGCGGGTGTCCTTGCGCCAGTTGAGGTAGAAGGCCGCCGGATCCAGCATGGCTGGCTCGGCCCGCACCAGGGTACCGTAGCCAGGCAGCTCGCGCAGAAAACCCAGGTCGAAGGAGGCAATGTTCTTGCCGGCCATAGTCACGGTGACGCAGTTCTGTTTGTCGGGCTTGAAACCATGGGCCAGCAGAAATTCGCGCAGCTGGGGGAGCAGCTCCTCGGGGGTGCACAGCTCGGGGTTGGGCTCCTTATTGGCCAACTCCTGGAGCAAACGGGCGTTCAGGGCCAAAGCGCCAGCCGTGCCTACGTACTCGGGGTGGCGCACTACCCGCCGGAAAGCCGGCAGCTCCGCCAGGGGTAGCAGCTTCTTGGTGTCTTCCACCACGGCGGCCAGCTCCAGCACTTGATGGCGCTGGGGCTTGCCGCCGGAGGTTTCCAGGTCGAGGGAGAGGTAGCGCATAGGTTGGGGTGTACGGAACCCAGCGGGGGGCGTTGAACCACAATCTGCCCTAGGTACACCAGGGACTAGGCTAGCCGCAACTTCGTAGCACTGCAGAGCCTTCCAGTTACCGACCTAGCACCAACTCCACCATCGGCGTGCAGCAGCTGTTATGGCAATAGGCCAGGCGTCAGCCAGTTAATGGCCGCTCATTACACCCGCCTGAACGGCTATCCGCAGCCGGTTTTCGGCGGGTGGTACAGGACAGGAGTACTGCCCACCGTACGCACAGTAGGGGTTGTAAGCCTGGTTGAAGTCCAGCACTAGCTTTCCTCGCTGAATCTGGCCCCGCCGCAGGTCCAGGTAACGGCCACCGCCGTAGCTGCCATGCCCGTTGGTGCGGTCGGTGAAGGGCACGAACAGGTAGTCGCGGTACTCAGGGTTGCGCTGCAGGTCCAGGCTTTGGTACACCACCAGCTGCTGCGGTTGGCCCTCGAAAGAGAAGTACAGCACACCATACTTACGATACTGGGGGCGGCGGGCAGTGCTGGTCACCATCTGAAAAGGTGCCCCCAACGAATCCGCCTCAAACCGGGCTTCTACGCAGGCCGCGTAGTTGACCGGGTAAAAAGGCAGCCCCGTAAAACTCTTCTGGGCTTCCGCCGATAAAGGAGACTCCGCCGGATTCCGATACTCGGCGTTCAGCTTCTGCTGAAAAGTTGCCACCTGCTGGCTGTGCTCCGCCGCAGACGGCCGCCCGGCCGGGGTAGTCGATTGGGCTGCGCCCGTAGCAGCGCCCAGAGCCAGCGGAAGAGCCAGCAGCCAATGGTATGTGTTCACGCCCGAAAGGTAACGCAGATTTGCCAGCCAGCAGGGCCCCTACCTGAACATGACGCGCCCCAGCCCGTTTACATACTTCGCCCTGCCTACCGCTTGTATCTTCGCCCCACTATGACCGACGCCGCTTCTGCCCCCCAGCCCCACAAGCTCTTTCTGCTCGATGCTTTTGCCCTGATTTACCGCGCCCATTTTGCCTTTAGCAAGAACCCGCGGGTGAACTCCAAGGGCCTGAACACGGGCGCCATTCTGGGTTTTACTAACACCCTGGTGGAAGTGCTTCAGAAGGAAAAGCCCACGCACATTGGGGTGGCTTTCGACGCCCAGAAGAAAACCTTCCGCCACGAGCAGTTTGCTGATTATAAGGCCCAGCGCCAGGCCATGCCCGAAGATATTGGCTTGGCCATCCCCTACATCAAGCGCATCATTCAGGCTTTTAACATCCCCATTCTGATGGTGGACGGCTTCGAGGCCGACGACGTAATTGGCACCCTGGCCCAGCGCGCCGAGCAGCAGGGCTTTGGGGAAGTGTTCATGATGACGCCCGATAAGGATTACTGCCAGCTGGTCACGGACTGCATCAAGATTTACCGGCCTGCTTTCATGGGCAACGCCGCCGAGGTGCTGGACGTGCAGCACGTGCTAGAGCGCTTCGAGATTGAGCGCGTGGAGCAGGTAATCGACATTCTGGGCTTGCAGGGCGACGCATCCGACAACATTCCGGGCATTCCGGGCATTGGGGAGAAAACGGCCAAAAAGCTAGTGCAGGAATTTGGCTCGGTGGAAAACCTGATTGCCAATGTGGATAAGCTCAAGGGCAAGCAACAGGAAAACGTGCGCACCTTCGCTGAGCAAGGATTGCTGAGCAAGGAACTGGCGACCATTCACCTGAACGTACCCATTGAATTCCACGAAGAAAACCTGCGCCTGGAGCAGCCCAACACCGACCAGCTGCGGCAGCTGTTCGAGGAGTTGGAGTTTCGGCAGCTGGCCGCCCGCGTGCTTGATGGCGGCAGCGCCGCCGGTACCAGCGCCGCCCCTACCCCCCGCGGGGCTCGCCGGCCCAAAGTAGCTGAGGGCCAGGGCAGCTTGTTCGGCTCCTCCGCCGACGCGGCCGTAGGCATAGCCGCCGAAGAAGGCACCACCGGTGCGTTCGGGGCACCCGCGGGTCCTCGCCTGACCTTGCAGGACGTGCCTCACCAATACCACCTGATCGATACGCCCGAGCTGCGCCAGAGCCTGCTGAAGTTTCTGCTCCAGCAAACCGAAGTCAGCTTTGATACCGAAACTACTGGCCTCGACACCATGACGGCCCGGCTAGTGGGGCTGTCCTTCTGCTGGCTGCCCGGCGAGGCCTATTACGTGCCCGTACCCCACGACGACGCGGCCGCCGCCCAGGCCCTGATTGATGAGTTCCGGCCGTTTTTCGACGCTGAGCAGATTGTAAAGGTGGGGCAGAACATCAAGTACGACCTTACGATTCTGCGGCACTACGGCGTGCGCATGCGCGGCCGGCTGTTCGATACCATGCTGGCCCACTACCTGCTGGAGCCCGACATGCGCCACAACATGGATGTGCTAGCCGAAACATACCTGCATTATACCCCCGTGAGCATTCTGGAGCTGATCGGCCCGAAAGGAAAAAACCAGAAAACCATGGCCGACCTACCCCCCGCCGAGGTGTCGGACTATGCCTGCGAGGATGCTGACGTAACCCTGCAGCTCAAGCACGTATTCGAGCCTCTGCTCAAGGAGGTAGGCCTGCTGGATTTGCTAAATGAGGTAGAAAACCCGCTGGTGCCTGTGCTGGCTGACATTGAGTACGAGGGCGTGAAAATTGACTCCTCAGCCATGGGTGAGTACTCCGCCGAGCTACAGGGCTACATTCAAGACATCGAAAAGCAGATTTTCTCGGAGGCCGGGCAGGAGTTCAACATCGGCTCACCGAAGCAGCTGGGTGAGGTATTGTTTGATAAAATGGGCCTGGGCGGCGGCAAAATCAAGAAAACCAAAACCGGCCAGTACGCTACCGGGGAGGAAATCCTGAGCCAGCTGGCCGCCGACGCCCCCGTTGCCGGCCTGATACTGGAGCACCGCCAGCTCACCAAGCTGCGCTCTACCTACGTGGAGGCCTTACCCCAACTAGTCTGCGAGGCTGATGGCCGGGTACACACCTCCTTCAACCAAGCCGTGACGGCCACCGGTCGCCTCAGCTCTACCAACCCCAACCTCCAGAACATTCCCATTCGGACGGAAAAGGGCCGGGAAATTCGCAAGGCCTTTGTGCCCCGTGACGAGCAGCACGTGCTGCTGGCCGCCGACTATTCCCAGGTGGAGCTACGCATCATGGCCGACTTTTCGGGCGACAAAACGATGATTGAAGCCTTCCGCCAGGGCCTCGACATTCATACCAGCACGGCTAGCAAGGTATTCCACGTGCCCCTAGACCAAGTGGATGGCGAGATGCGGCGCAAGGCAAAAACCGTCAATTTTGGCATTATCTACGGCATTTCGGCTTTCGGGCTGGCCCAGCGCATTGGCATCTCGCGCAAAGAAGCCACCGAAATCATCGAGACCTACTTCCAAGAGTTTTCCTCGGTGAAGCAGTTCATGGACGACAGCATCAATAAAGCGCGGGAGCTGGAGTACGCCACTACCCTGCTGGGCCGCCGCCGCTACCTGCGCGACATTAATTCCCGCAACGCTACCCTACGCGGCTATACCGAGCGCAACGCCATCAACGCCCCCATCCAAGGTACCGCTGCCGACATCATCAAGAAGGCGATGATCAACATCCACGAGTGGCTGGTGCAAGAAAAGCTCGGCACCAAGATGATTCTGCAGGTGCACGACGAACTGGTATTCGATGCCGTACAGGAAGAGGTAGAATTCATCACGCCTAAGATCAAGGAGCTGATGTCCAATGCCTTACTCCTACCCCACGGTGTGCCTCTGGAAGTAGAGGTAGGTACTGGTCGCAACTGGCTGCAAGCCCACTAAACAGGCGAGTATCAACACCAAAGAGCCCCGTTTCTAATTAGAAACGGGGCTCTTTGGTGTTGCTAACTAGCTGAATTACTGCGCCGTGAAAGTCTGGCGAGTAACGATAGTTGGCGTACTGCTGGCATCTGTCATTTTCACTACCAGCTTGGTATCCGTCAGTTCCTCAATGTCTCCTTTCTGCGTGCTCGACAGCAAACCCGTGCCAAAGAAACCGGCCTGGTATACTACCTTTTTGTCGCTGTCGGACAGAGCCCAAACACCCGTAGTGCTGGCAGGGTCAGATGAGCTGTAACGGGTAGCTCCTTCTTCTGAGATAAAAACGTTGTTGGCCTGAAACTTATAAATGTTGTCCTTCTCGTACGATTCGTAGTCATCGTAGGTGTTAACGGGGGCGGCGGTGCCAGTAGCTTCGGTTTCCGCCGTGAGCTTCCAGCTTTTAGCCATCAGCAACTCACTGGCCGACTTGCTCGGCGACGGGTTGTTCTCCTTGTCGTCACTGCTGCAGCTCGCGAAGAAAGTGCTGGTAGCCAACGACAAGGCTAAAAGGGTAATACGTTTCATGGATAACAGTAAAATGGAATTGAAATACGTGATGTAGCGCAAAGATATAGTTTATCTATAGTATATCTACTGTATGATTTACCTATAGCCTACACCACCTGGGTAGCAGGAGGCCACCCGCGGCTATAAAGCGCTGACCCTCATGTAGGCTCCCATATCGGCCTTGAAATGAAAATTTTCTAGCAGAATGCGTAAAACTGAAAGCGACCTTTCGTGGTACTACATACCATGTCTGAAATTATTGCTTTTGATGTTGTGGTGATTGGAGCCGGGCCCGTGGGGCTGGCCTGCGCCATTGAGGTCCAGCGGCGTGGGCTCACGGCCTGTGTGCTGGACAAGGGCGCGCTGGTGAATTCCATTATTGGCTACCCCACTAACATGGAGTTTTTCTCGACTCCGGAGCTATTAGAAATCGGGGGGCACCCCTTCCCAACCAGCCATTACAAACCTCTGCGCGAGGATGGCCTGGACTACTACCGCCGGGTAGCTTTCGCCGAAAACCTACACTTGCGTCTCTATGAACGAGTTACGGGCCTGGAGGGTGAGCCAGGTAGCTACCAGGTAGTAACGGAGAAGGGCCGCATCAGCTGCCGCTACGTTATTGTGGCTACGGGCTTCTATGATGTACCCAACTACCTACACGTGCCCGGCGAAGACCTACCCCATGTAACGCATTACTACAAGGAGCCCTACGCCCACACGGACCAGGACGTGGTAATCATCGGAGCCAAAAACTCCTCGGCCAGGGCAGCCTTGCAGCTACTCCGGGCCGGCGCCCGCCCGGTAATGGTAGTGCGCGGCGAGGCCATCAGCGAGTCGGTCAAATACTGGATTCGCCCGGACCTGCTCAACCGTATCAAGGAAGGGCGCATTAAGGTGTTTTTCAATTCCAGTGTGCAGCGCATCACGCCCGAAACCGTGGAAATCCAGACGCCTGCGGGGCCTCAGTCGCTGCTCGCCTCTTACGTGTACGCCCTCACCGGCTACCATCCTGACTTCCGCTTCCTGGCGGCCTTGGGCATTACCTGCCAACCCGACGCCGCCCAAACCCCTACCCACGACGCCGATACGCTGGAAACCAACCTCCCCGGCGTGTATTTAGCCGGCACCGTATGCGGAGGCCTAAATACCAGTCGCTGGTTTATTGAGAATGGCCGCTACCACGCCCAGGTTATTGCTGCGCGCCTAGCCGGCGAGGCCGCGCCGGAGCTGCCGGAAGTGTTGCAGCCGGTGCAGCTTTCCTGACCCGAAACGACCAGACGCAAAAAAACCCTTCCCGAACCAGGGAAGGGTTTTTTTGCGTCTATTCTAAAAATTACTGCGGGAAACGGACGCCACGGTAGTCGTTAGGGTTTACCGTGGGCACGCTGGCGTTATACTTCGAGTTGATAGCCCGAATCATTTCGTTGGCAATTACCGCATAACCGCGGGGCGTGGGGTGCACACCATCCAGTGAGAACAAGTTGCCCGAGATAAAGGCAGCCGTGTTCGTTACGCCGTTGGTGGTAATACCCGAAGTGGCTACCCGTGCGAAGAATGCATTGGAGTCAAAGATGGCCAGGTTCTTCTCGTTGGCTTTTGTTACAATAGCGTTGTTAAAGGCTGTAGTTGCCGTACGCACGGCCGTTTGCTCGGTAGCGTCCAGCACAAACTGGTTAGGAACCGGATTCGACTGTCCAACGCCGGTGCCTACACCAGCACCTACCGGGAACGGACTGCCAGTAGTGGTGGTCCCAATAACAGCCGAGGAAGGCAGCGTCAGCAAATCAGCATCCGTAGCGAGGCGCACTACCTGTGCCCCAGCCGTACCGGTGGTCTGGATGTACACATCCAAAGCAGAGTTAGCCGCCTTGAAGCGGGCCCGGATATCAGCTACGCGCACCGTAGTAAAGAACGGAATGTTTGTTACGTCTGGCAGGGTAGCAACCACGCCTTTAGCGCCGTTAGCCGTCAGCACGTTGATGATGCGGTTGTTCTTGAGCGTGAACGAATCGGTGCGGGTGATGATGCCGCCTACGCCGCCCGTGGTGGCATAGCCCAGCACGTCGTTATTGCCCAACCAGCTGGAGAAGAACGTGGCCGTAGCCGCCTCTGCCTTTACCCGCTGGAAGTAGGTTTGGTTGCTACCGTCTGGCGTGATACGCTCAAAGAACGGGTTAAACGTAGCAGCATTCAGCGGGGTCGTTTGCACGTTGCCGTACCCAGCCGTGTGAATATCGGCGAGACGAATTCCTGGTACGCCCAAGTTGTTAATGGGAGTAGTAACCTTGGTGTAAGGCGCGGAGCCAGGCGTGAGCCGGCCTGCGTTGCCGGGTACGCTGGCCGTAATGGGCGTGCCAGCAGCCGTGAAGCCAGTCAGGCGCAGGTAACCCGAGCCGTTGCTTTGTGCTTCCGTAAACAGGGGCTGCACAAACTCGCCCCCGCCCGCCGTGCGAAATTGCTGGGCCAGCAGGTTAGGGTAGGAATTCAGCTGGCCTTCTAAGTAAAGACCATTGTCGCCGTAGCCGGCAGTCAGTGAGTTGCCGACAGCAATGTAGCGAGAGAAGTCAGCGGAGCCTTTGTTGGGCTTGAAGTCGTCTTCCAGATCAGGCTGGCAAGCGGTGATGCCCAGCCCGAGTAGCGCCGCCAGGGGCGTGAACTTGCGAAACAGAAACGTATTCATGGATCAGGGAGCGAGTCGCGGTTAGAAAGCGTAATTCAGGCCGATGCCCGGAATAACGATGTTAGTTTTATAGGTTCCGGCAATCCGGTCCGTGGTGCCATTATTGAGCAGTTCCGTCTGAGTTACCGTCCGCTTCATGATACCCACGTACTGAGCCGACAGATCAACCCCAAACTTGCCGAAGGTGTACGAAGCACCCAGGGTACCGCTGAGTCGGTCGTTGTCAGGAGTTTCGGGCGTTACGTACCCGTCCCGCACCGGCGTTTGATCGTAGGCGCCGCCAGCCCGAACCGTCAGGCCTTCCGTCAGCTTGTACTGCCCGCCCAGGCGGAACGTGAGGGCGTCTTCGTAGAAGCGTTTCGATTCGCTGGAAGTAGAGCCGTTAATTTGCTGGTCGAAGTCGAAGCGTAGCACGCGGTATTTGCTCCACTGAGCCAGGCTGGCGTCAAAACCAATCGTAAGCTTTTCGTTCGGCATAATGCCCAGGCCAATGCTGGTGGTAGCAATCAAGGGCAGCGTGGCGTTGAACTTAGTGGCCTGGAAGCGCGAGCTGAACGAGGCGGGGATGCCCGAGAAGGTTACGTCCCCATCTTTCACTACGGCATCAATTTTTGAGCGGTAGTTGATGCCCAAGGACAGCTTATCGGAAGGCTTGAAGAAGATACCAGCGTTAAAGCCAAACTTCGTATCGGCTTTGCCATCCAGCTCAATATGCCCGTAGGAGTCCGGCAGTGCAATGTCGCGTTGCAGATTTACGGCTCCGTAAGCCAGCACTACTAGACCTGCGCCCACGCTAAGCTGATCCGTAATGGCGTAGCTGATGGTGGGCTGCACGAATACGGATTTCAGGTCGATGTCAGTTAGCGAGGTACGACCTTCCCATCCATCGGCGTACTGCAGCTTGCTTCCGAAGGGCGTGTACACGGCAATACCCGCCCGGAATTTACCCTCGGCCGGCCCGAACCCTGCGTAGAAATTCAGGGGAGTAGTGTAGCTGTTGCGCAGCTCCCGCTGCTGGTTGCCACCTTCCGCCACGAAAGCGTTGCGGGCCAGGGTCAGGTTTACGCCTACTTGTACGCCACGGTCCTTTACCATGGCCAGCGCACCAGGGTTGTAGAACATAGCAGCCTGATCCAGCGACAAGCCCACGCCTACGCCGCCCATACCATTGTTCTTCTGACCAGCCAAGGTTACCTGGTAGCCACCCGCCGAAGCCGCCGTACCCGAAAGCAGCGCCCCTCCCGCGAGGAGTAGAGATTTTAGATTCATACGAAGAGATGAGTGAGAATTTGGGGGTTTATGGCCTAAATGTAGCGAGAAAAACGAAGTTTAGTCGGCACGCCGACTAAGTTTAAACCAGTCTTTTCACCCCTATGGCTGCTTTTTACCGGCACCGCGCCCCTTAACCCAGACTTGCCCTGGCCGCTGCGGCCTAGTTTTCTAAGAAGCCGGGCAGTAAGTAATTACTCACGCTTTGCCTGCTACCACGGTCCGCGAAGCCATGTCCAGCTGCTGCCCCGCTACCAACAGGTGCACCCGGAAGTTCTGCCCGCTTACAGGCTCACCCCGCCGCGCCCGGCTCAGGTTGCTTCCCTGCAGGTCGTGGCCATCAATTACCGTTACAACTCCATCCCCGAAAACCTCGGCGTAGCGTCCGCCCCGAATAATAACGCCGGTTTCTTCGGCCAAGCCCACACCCAAGCACGTGGGATGAGTTAGCAGGGCGTGCGCCAGCCGACCGAAACGCCCCCGCTCCACAAAGTGCTGATCAATCAGGAGTTCAGCAACCAAGCCTAAACCGGCACTGGTTTGGGTTCCGCCCTTGCGCAGGGCCCGCCAGCCGTAGCCCTGCACCACCATGTACTCGG